>URTA01000048.1 GCA_900550645.1 uncultured Porphyromonadaceae bacterium | reverse complement strand
TCTGCTTTTCAAGAAGTTGGGTATGCCTCTTTGTGGTTTAGCGGACAGTAATAATAAAAAGTCACCAAGTAATGATGCGGCTCTAAAACCTGGGATAAAAAGTAAGTCCGGCGGCGCGATGCGCTGCCGGACTTGTTGTCTCGTGGGTGGTGTCCTCACTTCTTGCGGTTGCCGTAGCGGCTGCGGAACTTGTCCACACGGCCGGCGGTGTCCACCAGCTTCTGCTTGCCGGTGAAGAACGGGTGTGAGGAGCTGGTGATTTCAAGCTTCACCAGCGGGTATTCCTTGCCATCGATTTCGATAGTCTCCTTTGATGCTACCGTGGAGCGTGTGATGAATACTTCATCATTTGACATGTCCTTGAACGCCACTTCACGGTAATTTGAAGGATGAATGTCTTTTTTCATTGTAATTATCTGCAGTTTAATTAGTTAATCAGTTCTTAGCAGGTCGCGATCCCGCTAATTGGCATGCAAAATTAGAAAAAAATCCGCACACGGCAAAATCCCCGCTGCTTTTCATCGTTTTCTGCGGCGGCTTAGCGGCTGAAAATGACCATGTAAGTGCCGAGTACCTGCCCGCAGGGTATGGCTGCTGCCGACTCGGGCGTAAACGGCTGGCGCGGGTATATGCGGCACACCTCCTCCGCCGCTGCAGGCAGGGTCTTGCCTATGCTCGCGCCATGAGCATTGCCGGCAGCGAACCGTCACGCGCCACCGGCGTGTTGAACTCAAGGTACAGCCCGCTTTCGCCGCGTATCTCGGCGTTGATGCGCAGCACCGGGCGCAGCGAGGTGTATGTGTCGGGGACGACGGCACGCAAGCGGTCATGCTCCACGCGGTATGCCATCACGAATTGCCTGATTTCCATGGTCGATTATCCTTGTTGCGAAAACATATTGGCTGACAGCTGGTTGTCGGCTGCAAAATTAGGCAATATCTGCGGTTGACACACGGCGCGAGCCGTCATTTTCAACTCGCAGAAAATATTTTTCGCGTTTTGTTGTCACAAACCGCTCTGGCGGCGCGTCAGTCAAGTGTATGAGGGCGGCAACGCCCCTAACATCAATGAAACTAACAACTCATACAACAGTAAATCTGACCATGACACTGAAGCGATTTCTACTGACGGCGGCAGCGTTGGCATCAGCGCCGGCACTGCTGCACGCCTTCACCATATCAGGCCGCATCACCGAGCACATATCCGGCGATGCCCTCCCGATGGCGACATACCATGTTTACCTGCCTACAGACACGGTACACCCGATAGTCAACAACATCACCGACGACAACGGCATCTTCCGCGAGGAGATGAAGTCCGCCGGCCGCTATATCTTCACCGCCGAATACGCGGGCAAGCGCACCGCCCGCATGGAGCTGGAGCTGACCGACGAGAAGCCCGACGTGTCGCTGGGCAACATCGCGCTGCTCGAAACCGGCCATGAGCTGGCAGAGGTGACAGTGGTGTCGCGCAAGGACCTCATCTCGAGCGACGGCTCGAAGCTGACGTATGACGTGGAACGCGACCCCTCGGCAGGGACAAACACCGTCATAGAGATGCTACGCAAAGTGCCGATGGTGACTGTGGACGGAGAGGACAACATCAAGGTCAAAGGCAGCTCCAATTTCCGCATCTACATCAACGGCAAGGAAGACCCGATGCTCACCGGCGACCCCAAAAGCGTGCTGAAGTCTATGCCGGCATCATCAATCAAGAAAATCGAGGTCATCACCGACCCCGGGGCAAAATTTGAGGCGGAAGGCTCGGGCGGCATCCTGAACATCATCACCGACCGCAAGCAAACCATCGAAGGGTATATGCTCACCCTGCGCGGCGGCATAAGCAGCCGTGGCTTCAACGGTTCGCTGTACGGACGCACGAAGATAAACAAGGTGACTGTAGCCGGAAGCCTGTACGGCAGCAAGAACAACATCTTCAACTCACATTCGTATGCCACGACACAGCGCGAGGATTACACCTCTGACGACAACTATGAGTACCGCACGAACACACGGTTCATGAACAAGTCCAAATATCTGGGAGGCAACCTGAACATGTCGTGGGAGGCGGACTCGCTCAACCTGTTCACGCTCTCCCTGTCAGGCGGACAATACGACTCGCGCAGCCTGAACGACGGCGACATATCAATGCGCAACCGCACAGGCGACCTGCAATGGATGTACCGCCGCGATTTCTCGACAGACAGCAACGACCGCTGGCTGTCGGCAAATGCGTCGTACCAGCACACATTCCCCGGCAACACAGCGCATACGCTCACACTCTCCTACCAGTACAACTGGGGCGACAGCCCGTACCATTCCGAACAGCGGCTGTATGACGGCGTGAACTTCGACGGCGTGCCGTATATGCAGCGTCACCGCCAGAACTACTCCGACAGCCACATAATGCAGGTGGACTACGCACTGCCGCTGGTCAGCAACAAGCACACCTTCGAAGCGGGAGGGAAAGCAGTCCTGCGTCCTCACCAGAAGGCCACACAGTCGTTGGGGACGAGCATAGACGGCATAACGTACACCGAAGACTCGTACATGAACGTGTCGCAGTTCAACGACGTGTACGCCCTCTACACTTCCTACACAGCCAACTTCTGGCGCATGACGGCTCGCGCCGGGCTGCGGTACGAGCATACACGCCTCGGCATGGAATACCACAAGATGATAAACACCGGCGACTACCCGGACTTCACGACACACCTGAACGACTTCGTCCCCAATGCCGCACTGACTTACAAGCTCACCGACCTGAGCAACCTGCGCCTGGCATACTCCATGCGCATCTCGCGTCCGGGCATAAACAGCCTAAACCCGTACCGCAACACGATGACATACGGAGAGGTGTCATACGGCAACCCGGATCTGACCAGCGAGCACAGCAACTCTGTCGAGCTGAAATACTCCAACTACGGAGGCGACAAACTCACGGGAGAGATGTCAATATCATACCGACAGAACAATGACATGGTAGCCTCCTACTCGTTCATCAAGGACGGCATGTACCATACGACATACGGCAACATCGGCCGCGACAGATACGCCGACCTCGACGGATACCTCGCATACCAGATTACACCGACAATGGACGCCAGCATCTACGGCTCGCTGAACTATGAGGATGTCCGCTCCGACAAGAGCGTCACCCCGATACGCAACCACGGCTGGGCTACGTATTTCAACCTCAACTACGGCTACACTATGCCGTGCAAACTGCGCCTCGACGCATGGGGCGGCGGCGGCACACCGGACGTAAACCTCCAGGGCCGTCCGACTACCGGCTGGTACTACTACGGCATCTCACTGTCGCGCTCATTCCTCAAGGACGACGCGCTGAACATCAGCGTCACCGCACAGGACTTCTTCCAGAACAAGAAGAAGTGGGCGTACAACATGGACACTCCGAACATGCATGAACACTCCTCGTCACGCTACCAGAGCTGGAGCGTAGGCCTGTCAGTCTCCTACCGCCTCGGCAAGCTCCGCAGCGACGTGAAGCGCACAGCGGCACAAGTAGGCGCAGACGACGTGACCAACGGCAAGTCCGGCAACAGCGCACCACGCTGACAACCGGCGGCATACAGAGAATTTCCAACAGAGGGGGATGCGAACTGCATCCCCCTCCTTCCATTACCGCACGACAACATTAGCCAGCATAGCACAAATCGGCACAGCAGCCAGGCAGTAAGGGAATCGGCAATTATAGACAGAATAATTAACTATCAGTAATTATCTATCAATCAAATAATTACGCCATACCCATACGATTTGCCACCAGAAAATTTGGTCAGTTACCGCGAAATGTCTACCTTTGCAACGTAATCAGACGAGGACAGTGTCAAATACTGATTAAATCGTTTGACAACCAACATGGTGAATGTAGCTCAGTTGGTTAGAGCGACGGATTGTGGTTCCGTAGGTCGTGGGTTCGAGACCCATCTTTCACCCCATAGATTTTCCCTGTCATAGGGATATGAATTTGTTTTGGTGAATAATTATCGTGAATAGTCCGCAGTGATGCGAGCTATTCATTTTTTATACCTACCCCATCTCCAGCACAACAGAATCAGACACAACCTCCGACAACTCGGAGATCTCAGAGATCTCAGAGATCTCTGAGCAGTCGCATGAGTCATGTGCAGACGAGAAAGCAAAGAGAGAGGGCGTATCGGCAATGCCGGTACGCCCTCTCTGTATATCAGTGATTAGTCGTTATCACTTCGGAAGGAGGTTGCGGTCAACCTGGTCGTTGTAGTCAGACTCCGAGTTGGGGAGAGTGAACATCCAGCCGTGGTTCTTAGTAGTTTCAACTACACCGGCACGCTCGGGCATCCAGTTGCCAGAAGTCGGGTCGTTAGCAACCCATGCGCGACGGTTGATAGGCAAGTTCCAACGCTTGAAGTCAGACCAGCCGAAGCCTTCACCCCAGAGTTCGATACGGCGGCTGAGCTGAATCTCCTTGAGAAGTTCTTCGCCTGTAGCTGTGCAAGTGTAACCAGAGATACGCTTGCCGTTGATCTCCTTAAGGCAGTTCTGAGCAGTAGTGAAGTCGTTGTTATGCCAAGCAGCTTCAGCCTCAGTCAGGCACATCTCGGCAGCACGCATAAAGGGATACTTGCTTGTTCCGTAGGGAGCTTTGGCGATGAACTTCAGCTGTGCACCGAAAGGAGTGACAACCTGAGTACCATATACACCACGAGAAAGCAGAACCTGACCAGACTGGCCGGTAGCATAGTATGCCATATAGTTGTCAGTACCGGGGAAGCAGTCGTTGTAGTTGCCCTTGAAGATGTCGCTGATGAAGTATGCGCAGTAACGCATAGTCACATTTACGAGACCCCACTTCTTACCGTTAGCTTCCTTTCTGGATGAGGCACCGGCAGCAAGGTTCAGATCCTTTGTAGCATCCACGAGGTCAGCGTCCCAATAGTCGCTGGCTTCAAGTTTGCCGGGGTTCCAAGCCTTGTTCACGCTCTGAGTGAAGGCAATCTTGTCAGGAGTAATGTAGAGCTGACGACGTATGTCGTTCTCGTCCATCTGGTTGTAGAGGTCGAGGTCGATAGCACCTGCGCCTACGCCCCAGTTCTTCACGTACAGGCCGTTTGCAGCATAGTGCGAACCCCAAGACCAATAGTAGATGTCTTCGTCGGCAGAGCCGGAAGTCCACATATTGTCATTGTTGTCATCATAGAAACCAGAGAGGTAAGTGTCATTGTCCATGATGGTGTAGCCCTGACGAGCATCGTGAGCCATCTTCTGAGCAGTCTGCCAGTCGTGCTTGATCATTGCTACGCGGGCATAGATACCCTGAGCTATGCTCTTGTCAACCATCCACTTCATGTCGCGGGCATGGTTGCCTGCCTGGTCATAAAGAGCGATGGCAGTGTTGAGGTCCTCATATACGAGGGCAAGGATGTCGTTCATGGTTGCGAGCGGAGCATTCTTGATCTCGCCGGTAGTTCTCTTAACGAGGCAGTAGGTATCGCCGTTGTTGCTGTCCTCCCAGCGGGGAGCATAGAACTGAAGAAGCTTGGTGTAGGAATGAGCGCGATAAGTGAGAGCCTGAGCCTTCACCCAAGCGCGAGTCTCCTCGTCACCCTCGGCAGTGTCAACCACGTCGAGGATCTTGTTGGCCTGCTGAATAAGGCCGTATGCATAGTCCCAAGGAATTGCATTGAGGAGCATATCAGCGTTGTTCCAGTTGTCGCCCTTGATAGTTTCAGCGGAGAACATAGCACCGGCAAGACCGGAGATATAGTCCTGGCCCATTGCCTCGTTGCAGATAGTGTTGACGTATGACTCACCGTTGTACTGGTTCCATGAAGTGGACTGGTACTGCGTGTTCATGGACAGCGAGATACCGTTCAGAGCCAACTGGATATTGTCAACGGTGCTGAGGGCGTCCTTGTCGGGGAAGTTCGCCTCAGGGGTAGTGTCGAGGTAGTCAGAAGCACAAGCCCCGAACAGACCGACTGATCCCAGAGCGATCAGACCGTGTAAAAATATATTACTTTTCATTTCTGTATTCTCTTATGTATTTTAGAACTTGACTGTGAGCTGGAATGAGAAGACGCGAGAGGGAACATAATATGCGCCCTGACCGCCGGAGAAGCTGTACTGCGGGTTCATACCTTTCTGCTTAGTGATCAGGAAGAGGTTGTCAACCGAGAAGCCAAGGTTGAGGTTCTGCATCTTCATAGCGTTCACCCACTTCTTGGGGAAGTCGTATGAGATGTTGATATTCTTCATGCACAGGTAGCTGCTCGAAACGAGGAAGCGGCTTGAAGAAGCATTGTTGTACTGGTCGAGCTGAGTATTGAGTACAGGCACGCCGTTGGGATCAACCTGACCATTGGTCGGGATTGCACTCACCTCGATAGCAGAGAGGTCAGAGTTTGCGGGGTTGTAAGTCATGCCCACGTGTTCCAGATCAGCGTTAGCTGTGGGAGTACCCTGCCAAGAGTTGAGGATGTCCTTGTGGAGAGCGCCCGGGCTCTGGGTGTTGAGGCTCATCAGAGAAGCGTAGTTGCCGTTGTAAGTCTTACCGCCGAGGCTGTAAGTGAAGAGAAGACCAAGGTTGATGCCCTTCCAAGAGAAGTTCGTGCTGAAAGAACCGAACACTGTGGGGAGTGCAGAACCCTTGAGGGCACGCTTAGCGTATGTAGTCGCACGGTCAGTCAGGTAGTTGCCGTTCTCGTCGACGAAGAGGTTGCCGCTCTTGCTTGCATTAGCGAGGTTTGTCATCCAGAGCTGCTCGTCGTAGTACTGGTTGCCGTTCTCGTCATACTTGTAGTATTCGGGAGAATCCGGGTGCATGTAGTACAGAGAGTTACCAGTGCGCTGGTCAACACCTGCCCAGTCGTAAGTGAACTTCTCATAGAGAGACTTGCCCTGGAAGAGAGCCTGGCCTACGATGTCCTGGTTGTCCGGGAGCTTGATAATCTTGTTCTTGATGAACGAAGCGTCGATGTTGAAGTTCCAACGGAAATCAGCATTGCGGATGATGTCAACGCCGAACTGGAGTTCCCAACCACGGTTTGACATAGTACCGATGTTCTGCATTACAGAGGGAAGCAGACCGCTGTTGCCGACAGTACCCTGAGAGAAGGGAAGAGTGCGGCTGTAGAGCAGGTCAGCATTGCGCTTGTCGAAGTAACCGATTGTGAAGTTGAAGCGGTCGTTGAAGAGGCTACCTTCCAATGCGATATCGAGTGTCTTGGTAGACTCCCACTTCAGGTCAGAAGTACCGATAGAGCCGGGGTACATAGTACCGATGCCCTCGTATGTGAACCAGGGAGAGTAGAGAGTCAGGTAAGAGTATGCAGAAGCAGCAGCGTCGTTACCTACAGAACCGTAAGCGAGACGGAGCTTCAAGTAGTTGAGCCAGTCAACATTGTGGAGGAATTTCTCCTTAGTGAGAATCCAGCTTGCACCTACAGACCAGAATGTACCCCAACGGTTGTTCTTGGCAAAGCGAGAAGTACCGTCACGGCGGAGAGAGAACTCAGCGAAGTATTTCTGATCGAAGTTGTAACGAGCACGGCCGAGGTAAGACTCTGTGCGGATTTCAGCCTGGCTCTCGCTGTCAGCGTCAAGGTTCTGGAAGTTGTTCATAGAGTAGTTGCCGTCGATGAGCTGACCACTCTTGCGGAGGGAGTATGTGTTGTAGCCATACTGGTAGTTCTCATGGTCGAGCATCACGTCGATGTGGTGCAGGCCGTACTCACGGCTCCAGTTAAGAGTCTGCATGAAGGTGTGAGAACCTACATTCTGGTGATGGAGGTCCATACCGCCTTGGCCCTGCTGTGAACCGATGATGCGGTTAGAATAGTCCTTGCCGCTGAGGAAAGAACGCATCATGCTGCCGCGAACTGTCAGCTCGAAGCCGTAGGGAAGGATAGCAGTACCGTAAAGAGAGCCATTGATAGTGCTGTTCTTGTATGTTGAAGAGTCAAGGCGCATCAGCCAAGCAATGTTGCTGCCCTTGTTCATACCGTCAGTGTTCCAAACGGGCTGGCCGTCTTCGCCATATACGATGTCACCAGCCTTGTAGGAGCCATCTTCAGCATCCGCAGCATAGTGCTGGTAGTATGACTGGATAGGAGCATAGAACATGGTGAGGAACGGGTTGGTTACAGCGTTCAGGTTATCGGGGTCAGCGATACCCTGGTCAGACTCGCTGTAACTTGCAGAGAGGTCAGCGCCAAGTTTCAGGAATGAAACAGGGTTGTAGTTGGCAACGAAACGGCCGTTGAAACGCTCGTAGTCAGTCTGGAGCATATAGCCGTTCTCCTTCAGGTAACCGACAGAAGCGAAAGCGTCAAACTTCTCGGTAGCGCCGGTAGCGTTGACGTTGTATTCCTGACGGTGACCAGTGCGTGAGATAGCGTCCCACCAGTCGAGGTCATTGTAACCGGGGAGTACGTCACGGGTCAGCTTGCCTGTTGCGTCAAATACTGTAGAGGCATCGCCGCCGTAGATGTTAGTTCCGCTGACGAAACCGCCGATAAAGGCAGCTGCAGAAGAGGCGAGGATCTCATCGTAAGTACCGGGAGCTCCGGCAGTCTGGCGACCGCGAGCCCAGCCCTGGAGAGCTGTTTCCATCCACTGGTTTGCGCCGAGGGTGTCGTACTCGGGAAGACCGCGAGTGTACATACCCTGGCGAACCTGGAGAGTAACGTCAACCTTGCCCTGACCTTTCGCACGCTTGGTGTTGATCAGGATGACACCGTTGGCACCACGGTTACCGTAGAGTGCGCAGGAAGCGGCGTCCTTGAGGACTGACATAGACTCGATGTCTGCGGGATTGATGTCCGCGATGTCGCCCTGGTAAACGATACCGTCAACCACATAGAGAGGACTCTGTGCAGAAGAGGTGAACGAGTTGAAACCACGGATACGGATAGAGGGTGAAGAACCCGGCTGGCCGGTTGAGTTGTTCACCTGCACACCAGGAGCGTTACCCTCGAGAGCCTGGGTGACAGAAGTCACGGGGCGATCCTCGATAGCCTTGGAGTCAACGACAGCGACAGAACCGGTCAGAGATTCCTTTGTACCGGTACCGTAGGCGATAACGACCACGTCATCGAGAGAAGTCACTGAAGACTCCAGATAAACGTGCATCTCACTCTGTACGGGAAGGGTTTTGGACTTGTAGCCTACATACGAGAAGGTAATCTGCTTCACATTGTCGGGAATGTTAAGTGTGAAGTTACCGTCGAAGTCGGCATCTGTGCCTTGACCGCCACCGACGGGCATGATAGTCGCGCCGATGAGGGGGTCATTGTTGGCTGCATCAAGCACGCTACCGGTGATCGTGCGCGCCAGGGCGGGCATCGACCAACTGCATGCTAACACTGCCACCAAAAGTAAAAACAGTTTTCTCATACTTACAGTTGTTTAGATATTGTTATTTGGTTTTATATCAAACACTTAGGGCAAATCGGACACTATGCCACCACAGGCGACAAGCATCGCGACCTACATTTTTCACACCCCGAGACACCGACGGTCAAGCCCAAAACAGGTTAGGTTAGACAGAAAACCAAATCATGCGAGTCGAAGCGCGACAAATGCGCCGCCAGACATCTCAACAGATTGTTTTCCAATGGTATAGATAGGTTATCAAAGCTATGACTCTATCGGCTGCCATCCAGATGCAAAAGTACTCTTTCAGCCTCGGGCATATACCCGAAACCTCGCCTTGCCGACATCGCGAAATACGGTAAGACATCGCAAATTTAGCATTTTTACTCTACTTGCCAACACTAAATTTCCAGTTTAACACAGAAAATCATCCGAAGCGAGGCCTGGCACGTCCTTTCACCAAGGGAGGCCGCTCGCGCATCCACATCATTTTGCCACCATACAACATACGACACCGCCGCCCTAACGCAACATTTACGGCATTACGACACCGCATGCTTTCATTTATCCATTCAGAAAAAGTTATCTACAGGCACGCGCAGTTTCTCGTCATTCGATGAATACACCCTCCTCAAAGCGAAATGCAAAAAGGCAGCAAAGATTTAAGTTAAAACCACCTGACAGCTTTAACGTTCAGGATTGATGCCATGTTATCGGCACACCGCCAGCAAATAATTAATGTGTACCGTTTCAGGAGGTAATGGCACACACAAGCAAGGACTATCCACTAAAAGCACGGCGCAATTAAACTAATGCCGCAGTATGGGTGTCAGATAAGAAAAACAGCACAACTATGAAAAAGACGAGACAATACGTATGGCTATTTCTGCTCTGCCTCGGCATGACAGCAAGCCCGGTGGCTATAGGCAGCGAAATCGGCGAGCCCCAAAGGAACGGGGGAGGTCATCACCGCACATCGACAGAGAAACGTGCAAGCGGAGAACGAGCCACAAGCTCTCGCTCCTCTGGCACACGGACTATCGGCGGAAACCGCTCCGGCGGCAACCGTAACAATAACACCAACCACAATAACAATACAAACCGGAACGACAACCGCAACCGGAACGACAATAGAAACGACAACAGGAATAACAACCGCAACAACAACGGAAACCGTCCCGGCGGAAACCAAGGAAGGCCTAACGGCGGCAACAACAACCGCCCCAACAACAACGGCCGCCCTAATGGAGACAAAGACAACCGTCCTAACAACGGCAGACCTAACAACGGCAACTACCGTCCTAATGACAACCATGGCAAGCACCACGGAGGCAATCCCGGGAAACCGAAAGACAACCACGGCAGACCTCCAAAGGCAGACCACGGCCACGGCGGAAGCGCACCGCGTCCGGGAGGTAGACCCAGCGTAGCTCCACCACCACCTCACCACCACGACTACCGTCCGCCGCACCACCCGCGCCCCGAGCGTCCGCTGCCCCCGCCACCTCCGCGCCCCCCGCGCTACGGATACGGTTACCACGGCCCGCTGCCTACCATTTCGGGCATTCTCGGCCTGACTTTCGGAAGCCTGATAGACTACGGCATCACGACACTCATCGATGCAGGGTATGCAGTGACCAGCGCGATTAACAATGCCATCTTCCTGACCAATGTGTCGCAATGCGGCATAGTATGGCCTGAAGCCACGGTATACTACACCACCTCGGGAATGAACTGCGTGCGCTTCCAGTACGGCAGCACCGTCAACACCGACTACCGCTACCGCGCCACATACGCACAGCTCTGCCAGATGTACGGCAACCCGATCAGCGTTACCCAGTCGGGAGGCAGCCTGACCGCCACATGGTGGGGAGGCAACAACACCGGCTACATCACGCTGCAATACGGCCCGTCAGTCAACAATTACGGCGGCTACGGCTACTATACCGACTTGATATACGGGATGTGACATTCCCACCTCAACATACATATATGCCAAAGGGCTGCAACTGAAATGTCTGGTTGCAGCCCTTTGCCATTGCCCGTATTGTCAATATGAAACGCCCCGGCACGCCAGCGGGATTTCGACGACAGGGCGGTGCGGAAGCCCAGCATACATGTCTGACGGATGCTCCCTCATATACTTATCGATGAACGGCACAGTAGGCTGTATGGAGTCGAACTGCGCGGCTATGGCGTAATACTTTTGGTCGCCGTCGCGCAGGACACGGCTGTCGTATCCGGCCTCGCGCAGCCGGTCGACATGGGCAGAGGCATTGGTCAACATGCCGTATGCTCCGACAGCGACATTGAACGGGTGCAGGCGTGCGGTGTCGCCCTCGAGCCGCGCCATGGAGTGGCGCAACAGCAGGACAGAGTCCTCCCCCACCCTGTGCCAGCGGGGGCCGCCTTCGAGTATCATGCCTTCAAATTCAGGCTGCGCGTTGCGTCCTGCCTGTGCGGCTTCATACGCCGCCTTGTAATTGGCTTCCGTGGGTTTGCAGCCCACAGCCACGAGCAGCAGTGCAGACGCTGCCGCCGCCATAATCAATCGTTTCATCATTCAACTGGTTCTAATATCATTATTTCGCGCGGGGCGAATGTATACAGGCAATCACCGGGTATCAGTTCTATTGTCCTTCCCGTCAGCACGTCACGCCACATAGAGCCGGGAGCAATCACCTCGGCATAACGGTGCATATCCACATTGAGAGGAGCGTCAGTGCCGTTCATGACGACGACAAACGTGTCACCGCCGCCGGTGCGGCGGAACAGGTACAGGCCGTTGGAGGGCATGAAATGCGTCATCTTGCCGCCGCTGACAGCGGAGTTGGTCTTGCGCCAGCGGCAAATGGCGGATATGAAGTCGAAGGCCTCGTTCTGCAACGGCGTTCTACCCTCACGAGCGAAGGCATCCACTGTATCGCCAGGGAAACCGCCTGACATGTCGCGACGGACATTGCCGTCGCCGGGGCGGCGGTCACCAGCCATGAGCAGTTCTGTGCCGTAATACAGCTGCGGTATGCCCGGGACTGTAAGCAACAGGGCGACACCCTGCTTCCACTGCGCAAGGTTTTCAGGGACTTGCAGGATATACCGCTCGGTGTCATGGTTATCGAGGAAACGCATCACACGCAGCGGGTCGGGATATATGTAGTCCAGCGCAAGGTGGTCATACACCTTGTTCAATCCGTTCCAAGGGTCGGTATTCTCCCTGTACGGAGCCATGTCGCGGTTGAGGATCATGAACGGGAAGTCCATGACCGTCGGCAGGTTGGTGTCAGCGAAGCCGCCGCCAGCAAAGCAAGAGGCTTTCTGCCAAGTCGCGACACCCGCCGGCTCGGCAAACCAGCACTCGCCGACGATGTTGAAATCAGGGTATTCGGCAAGAACATCGCCCACCCATTCCCCCATTTTGCGGTAGTCAGCGTAAGGGTAAGTGTCCATACGTATGCCGTCGATGCCGACCTCCTCAATCCACCATATACTGTTCTGCGACAGGTATTTCATCACGTGCGGGTTGCGCTGGTTCAGGTCAGGCATCTCGCGCACAAAACAGCCGTCGGTCGTCACCTTGCGGTCATAGTCCGAGGCATACTTGTCGGTTACGGTGCTAAGGCGGTAATTGGTCTGCACCAATGTGTCGGGAAAGTTGAACCAGTCATGCGAGGGAGGGTTGTCCACCCACGGATGCGCTATGCCGCAGTGGTTGAAAATCATGTCCATGACCGTTTTTATGCCGTGCGCATGCAGGTCAGCGACGAGTGCGGCATAATCGGCATTTGAGCCGAACCGGCGGTCAACTCGGTAATAGTCAGTAGTCGCGTAGCCGTGATACGAACCGCCGGGCATATCGTTTTCAAGCACGGGGTTTAGCCAAACGGCAGTGACGCCGAGGGAGTCAAGATATGATATATGGTCGCGGATGCCCTTCAGGTCGCCGCCGTGGCGCACATTCAAGTCCGAGCGGTCTGCGCCGACAGGGTAGCGCATGTCAGCGATGCAGTTGTTAGCAGTATCACCGTCGGCAAAGCGGTCAGGCATCACCATATAAAGCACGTCGGCGGCGGAGAAGCCAGCCGCGCCATCGGTGCGCGTGCGAGACCGCAGCTCATAACTGCACGACACCTTTTTGAGCCCCTGTTTCCACTGCAAGGTTAGCATGCCGGGCTTGGCTTCGGGCGAGATGCGCAGGTACACATACTGCCAGTCGGGCGAGCCGTCGAGGCGGACGACGCTATCGACAGCCACGCCGGGATAGTCAACTGTGAAATCCGACTGGCGGACATCGCGGCCGTGTACCTGCAGCTGCAACGAGGAGTTCTTCATGCCGACCCACCAATGCGGAGGGTCGATGCGGTCAACGGTGACCCCGGCGGCAAATGTCGGGAGGAAAGCGGCGGAGAGAAGCAATGGAAAGAGGTATCGCATAATGTATCTATATAAAAAGCAAGTGGGGAAAGGGACATGTCCCGATTCCCCACTTGTCATGGTTGATAATATGTCATCAGTTGATCTGGATGATCAGGTACGGAGTACGACCCCAGAACTGCGACGGGTTGGTAATCTTGATAGTCTTCGTTCCGTCGGCGTTGTCAACAATCTGGTACGACCCGGCGGGGTTGTTTGACCAGATTTTCACCTTCTTGCCACCAGTGGGAATAGTTGTGAGAGTACGCTTGTCAGCCTTAGTGAAGTAGCTTGAGTTGAAGTTGCCCTGCATCACCTTGGTTGCGCCGAGGAATTTCTTCTCGAGCAGGCCGTTCTTCTTCAGCTCCTTGTTGGTGCCGATGCAATAGTAAACGCGGTTTGCCGTATTTTCAGCTTCAACAGCCTGCTGCTGCGCCTGTTCCTTGGCCGCTGTTTCCACTTTCACCTGCTCCTGAGTCTCAGCCACCTGGGTGTTGAGGTTGGAGATTTCGCCGTGAGCGGCTTCGAGTTCGCCCTTGGTCTTGGTAAGGTCAGCCTCGAGGCGGGCGATCTTCTGGTCTTGCTGCTCGATGTGAGCCTTGAGCTGCGAGATAGTCTTAGTGAGGACAGCGTTCTTGTTGTTTGAGCTGTTCAGCTTAGCCTCCATGTCAGCGAGCAGACGGCGGTTGGCGTTGAGGCGAGCGCGGATGTTCTCGAGGTTCTGGCGCACTTCGGCACGGCGGTCCACATTGTCGCCGCCCTGGCTGTAGAGCAGGCCTTCCTGGGCGTTGATGGAGTCGAGACCAGTGTATATGTCGCCCATGAGGAGCATCAGAGAGTCATTGAATGAAGTTGCCTCATTGTATTCAGAGGTGAGGTCAGCGAAACGCATGGAGTCAGAGTCAACCTGTCCACCGTTCTTGTTGCCGCAGGCAGAGGCGAGAATCAGCGCGCCCAGCCCGATGAATGCAAAGATCTTTTTCATAATAGTAAAAGGTTAAGTTGATATTCTTTTGTTCATAACGCTAAGCGGCGGATTTTATTCGTCATCATCGCCACAATCTTCATAATTGCGGTGTTTTTTGACGGGCTTACTCTCGCAACCGCTTATCACGATAACAATCTCTCCTTTCGGTTGGTTCGCCTCGAAATACTCAGAAAGTGCAGAAAGTGTATCTCTGTGTACTGTTTCGTGCAGTTTCGAGATTTCGCGGCATACAGCAGCAGGGCGGTCACCGCCGAACACCTCGGCAAGCTGGCGCAGCGTGCGCGGCAGCCGTTTCGGAGATTCGTATATCACGACCGTGCGCGAGTCGGCGGCGAGTTCCGCCAGCCGGGTAGCCCTGCCCTTCTTGGGAGGGAGAAAGCCCTCAAACACAAAGCGGTCGCAGGGCAGCCCGGAAGACACGAGAGCCGGCACAAAAGCCGTTGCCCCGGGAAGGCACTCCACTGTCACGCCCTCGCGGCGGCACTCACGCGACAGCATGAAGCCTGGGTCGGAAATTCCGGGTGTGCCGGCATCGGAGACCAGCGCGATGACCTCGCCCCCCTTCAGCCGCTCGACTATGCCGCCGACGGTGTTGTGTTCGTTGTATTTGTGGTGACTCACCATTGGCGTTGTAATGCCGAAATGCTTCATCAGCACCGACGAGGTGCGCGTGTCCTCAGCGAGTATCATGTCAGCCTCCTTCAGCACACGGACGGCACGCATGGTCATGTCGTCGAGGTTGCCCACCGGCGTAGGCACCACATACAGTTTGCCGCTCATTGTTGCTTGAAATATTTCTTGATTATGGCAAGAAACTGCGCCACAGTCGGGTCATTCAGATTCCACTGCAGGTCAGAGACGAAATAGTCCTCGGCAGCGGCGTATGAACCCAAGTCCTCGACTATGGCAAGCGAGGCGTTGAAATCCACATCCGAGCCTCCGAACAGTTCGCGGCGGAACAGGAACACCTCGTTTATCGGGAAGAGGCGGCGCAGTTTCGGGCGGCCGCCGGGGTTGCCCACCAGCCGCAGCGGCTGATGAGCAGGAGCGGCTTCTTGAGCCACAGCCTGTTCTTCTGGTTCTTCAGGTTCATCGGCGCTATTGGGGATGCCGGGTGTATCGGCAAACGACACGCCTTCGATATGCGAGAAATCGGGGACAGGCTCCGGTTCTGCCGGCAACGGCTCGACCGGTTGTTCTTCCACTACGGCAGGTTCATCCTCAACAGGCTCGACGGCAGGAATGTCATCAGCAACCTCCTCAGCAACGTAATATCCAGCCGCAGCAGCCTCGTCAGGCTCTGTGGCAGCAGCCGGGAGGCGGTCGCAAAGCGACGATATTAGGCGACCTTTTTCTACTATCAGGTCATGCAGCCGCGACAGGTCTTGCTTGCCTGTCAGCGACAGCTGCAAGAGCCCCTCCAGCTCGTAAGTCGCGTTGAGTATCTCTTTCAAATCCTTCTCTTGCATGGCGCATTGAATAAATCTATGCAGCATAGCCGCATCAGTTTCCGTCGGGGAACAACCCGAGGAGCATCTTCTCCACAGCTGCACGCAGCGCACCACGAGCCGTGAGGTTGTTCACCATAATAACAACGACATGGGTGGGCGCAAAATTGTAGTCGAGCTTGTAGCCGGCGTAACATTGTATGCCGTTCATGCTGCCAGTCTTCAGGGCGATGAAGCTGTCCAGGCGGGTATCTTTCAGAAATGAGCTGAGCGTACCCTCCTGCCCGGCAAGCGGGAAGTAGGAGACATAGTCCACATCGTCAGCCATGCGCTCCAGCACCTCGCCGAGGAATTTTGCGGTCATGCGGTTCTGCCGCGACAGCCCGGAACCGTCCACAATCTTCACCCCCTTCATATCAACGCCCTTGCGCCGCCACATCTCCATTTCGGCAGCCGCGCCAGCGTCAGGCGTTGCCTCGCGCTTGCACCGCAAGGCGTATGTGCGCAGGAACGCCTCGGCATACATGTTGTCGCTGCGGCGTATGCACGAGCGCATCAGGTCGTCTATGGTGAGAGAGCGGTGTTCCACGAGCAGCGAGCGGCGAGTCTGCGCCACCACGGCATCCCCTAACGTGATGCCGTGAGCCTCAAAGGCTTTTCTCAGCCGCGTGTCACATACGGCAGCCGGGTTTGCCACCGACGACTTGCCAGAGGCGTTGTTCTCAAAATTGAAGCCAAAGCACCCCGCGCCATACGACTGGCTTTTGTCACCGGCTGGCCATGAAGCCGGATGCGCCGGCAGCGGAAATATCGACTGGTCGAAAAGTATCTGTCCGTCAATGCGCGTTATCTTCTTGCGTTTCAGCGCACCGACCACCTCGCTGACAAAATCCGAGCCAGCGTCCTGCCGCGAGTTGAGCGACGGATCGCCAGACCCGACTATTATCAGGTTGCCATGGAGAATGCCATTTTTCAGCGAGCCGTCGGTGTAAACATGCGTTTCGTAGCAGTAGTCTATGCCAGTTTTCAGCTGGCACGAAGCAACAGTCAACGCCTTCGTTATCGAGGCAGGGATGAGCGGCACGCTCTCGTTGTACCCCTCCGTCTGCCGTTTGCGTCCGAGGTCATAAACATATACCGACACCGAGGAGGCATCAGTCGTGGGCGAAGCTACGAAATCGTCTACCGGCTGCGAGGCCATGCCATGCAGGCACCACGACAACAGTAGCGCAGCCGCAAGAAACGCCTTTCCGGATATTCGTGCAAAAATTGTCATAATAACTTGCTTTGAGGATATATGGAGTGCAAAGTTAACCAAAAATCCCCACAACGGCAACAATTGCATCTCCTCTGATTTGCATTTTCCGACGGCTGTCACTAACTTTGCAGACAACTTTTACCACATACAACACGATACACGTCATGCGAAAACTTCTGTTCTCATTGCTCGCCATACTCTCATTAGCCGTGGCAAACGCCGCTGCCGGCACATTCGCCCCCGGCGAGGGAACATTCCTCATGGACGGCAAGCCGTTTGTCGTCAAGGCTGCGGAGCTGCATTATCCGCGAATACCCCGCCCCTATTGGGAGCAGCGCATCCGCATGTGCAAGGCGTTGGGAATGAACACCGTATGCCTGTATGTATTCTGGAACGTGCATGAGCAACAGCCTGGCGTATTTGACTTTTCAGAGCAAAACGACCTGTGCGAGTTCATACGCCTCTGCCAGGCCAACGACATGTATGCGATATTGCGTCCCGGACCGTATGTGTGCGCCGAGTGGGAAATGGGAGGACTGCCGTGGTGGCTGCTGCGCAAGAAGGACATACGGCTGCGCGAAGATGACCCGTACTTCATGGAGCGCGTGGCTCTGTTTGAGGAGAAAGTAGCCGAACAGGTTGCCGACATGACCGTCGGTCGCGGCAGCCCGATAATAATGATACAGGTGGAAAACGAATACGGCTCGTATGGCAAGGACAAGGGGTACGTATCGGCGATACGCGACACGCTGCGCCGCTGCTACGGCGACGAGGTCACGATGTTCCAATGCGACTGGTCGTCAAACTTTCTCGACAACGGTCTTGACGACCTGACATGGACACTCAATTTCGGCACAGGTGCGGACATAGAGCGGGAATTCGCACCGCTGCTGCGCAAAAGGCCAGACAGTCCGCTGATGTGTTCAGAATACTGGAGCGGCTGGTTTGACAAATGGGGTGCAGGACACGAGACTCGCCCTGCCGATGCGATGACAAGCGGCATAGACGACATGCTGTCACACGGCATCTCGTTCAGCCTGTACATGACCCACGGAGGCACCAACTGGGGACACTGGGCCGGAGCAAACTCGCCGGGCTTCGCACCCGACGTGACTTCATACGACTATGACGCGCCTGTAAACGAACAGGGTGCGCCGACCGAAAAGTACTACCTGCTGCGCGAAGTCATGGCTAAACACAACAACGGCAAGGCGTTGCCCGAAATACCGCCGACACCGCCGACTGACACAGTCGCGGAGTTCCGCCTTACGGAAGTCGCTCCGCTCGCAGTCAACCTGCCCGACGCTGTCCGCACAGACACCATCAAGACCATGGAAGAATTTGGGCAGGGCTATGGCAGCATCATATATTCCACATCGCTACCCATTGACATTCCCGAAGGCACAGTGCTTGAAGTGTCCGAACCTCACGACTATGCAATCATATCAGTGGGCGGCAAACGTGTCGGCATCCTCGACAGACGGCTGTCTCAGACACGCCTTGTCCTGCCTCCTTGCGCCGCCGGCGACAGCATCTCCATACTTGTCGAAGCCATGGGACGCATCAACTTCGGACGTGCCATAAAGGATTTCAAGGGGATAACAGAAAGCGTATCGGTGACAACTCCGGACGGCAAAGCACGGGCATTGACAGGCTGGGACGTACAGCTGCTGCCTGACGAGCTTTCGTTCTACAAGTCAATGAAATACCAAGACTGCACACCAGCGACTGACGGCGAGCGCATGACACCGGGCATATACCGAGGGACTTTCAACATCGCCAAGCCGGCAGACACGTTTCTCGATTTCAGCACATGGGGAAAGGGACTGGCCTACGTCAACGGCCATGCTCTCGGACGCATCTGGCACATCGGCCCGCAGCAGACGCTGTATGCCCCGGGGTGCTGGCTGCGCGAGGGTGAAAACGAGGTACTCGTATTCGACATACTCGGTCCCCGCGACACACGCATACGCGGACTTGCATCGCCGATAAACGATGACGTGCAACCGGCTGACGCTCAGCCGATGCAAGACGCATCTGAAGTCGCATTAGGAGAAATGACCACGCTCGCCGAAGGCACTCTGCCAGCCGGCAACGGGTGGAAAGAAATATCGTTCACGCCGCGCAGCGGCAGGTATGTGGTCATCGAGGCCATTGAAACCCACGACGGCGCACCCGCTGCAATAGCCGAAATATACCTCACCGACGGAGCGGGCAACCGGCTGCCAAGCGAGAAATGGAAAGTCCTCCCCACTCGCGACTGCAACACAGCCGGCAACCATACTGCCGACAAAATAATCGACCTTCAGGAATCGACATACTGGGAAGCCGCCGCAGAGACTGAACTGCACCCCAAAAGTTGGACGAAAAAAGCACAACCAAGGAGGAAAAGCGA
>URTA01000047.1 GCA_900550645.1 uncultured Porphyromonadaceae bacterium | reverse complement strand
CTGCTTTTCAAGAAGTTGGGTATGCCTCTTTGTGGTTTAGCGGACAGTAATAGTTGGCAATAATTGAGTTCAGGAAGGCTGCAAATGTTGGAAGTCCATGGGGAATGTATTGCGTTGCTTACTGCTATGAAACAGGGCATGGAGTAGAGCAAGATATTTGCAAAGCCAATAACTGGTATGTGTCAGCTGCCAAAAACGGTTTTTTAGAAGCGATTGAATACTGCGAGAAACATAATTTAGACTACAAATGATAGCATTGCGCCAAAGCCTCTATTCCGCAGCACATCTGCGGCGGGGAGAGCGGAGCTTGTAGATGTAGTAGAAGATGCGGCGGCAGTGAGCGTCCACCTCGGCTTGGGTCAGGTCGCCTCGCTCTATGGCGGCGAGGATGTCGCGGCGTGCCGCGTCGGTGTCGGCGGGAGCAAGCACCAGGTCTGCCCCGGCAGCCACTGCTTTCCATGCGGGCGCACCTTCCGCGCCGCCCATGTTGAGGGCATCTGTTAGTATAAGTCCTTGGAAATTCATGTCGTTGCGCAGCAGGTCGGTTATCACTGCCGCTGACACGGCGGCTGGCTGTATGTCGGGGTCTACCGCCGGCACGGCGATGTGTCCGACCATGATGCCTGACATGCCGCTGTCAACGTATATGCGGAACGGCAGCAGGTCCTGGCTCTGCAGCAGGTGAAGGCTCTTGTACAGCACCGGCAGCGTGCGGTGGCTGTCCTCGGGGACGCTGCCGTGGCCGGGGAAGTGTTTCGCCACGGAAATCACGCCCCCCTCCTCGAGTGCGCGAGCGTATGCCGAGGCGAGGCGTGCCACCCGCGCCGGGTCTGCACCGAAACTGCGGCGCGACATTATGGACTGCCCGCCTTCGGGGACTACGTCCACTACCGGACCGAGCACCATGTTTATGCCGAGGCGGCGGCATTGCTGCGCCACGCGCGAGCCGTATGAGCGCATCAGCCTTTCGGAAGCGTATGTGGCAAGTTCGCCGTTTACGGGGTATGACGGCGCGTCCTCAAGGCGCATTCCGAGTCCCCATTCAGCGTCGATTGAGAGTATCATATCGGCGCGTCCCATGCTGCGGAGCGTGTCGGCGATGATGCGGGCCGACAGCGTGTCGCCGCGCAGCAGCACGATGCCTCCGGCGTGTGTGTCGAGGGCGTAATGACGCAACTGGCGCAAGGTGGGTGCGTCGTGGCGCGTGAACATAGCCGGCATCAGCAACATTCCGGCACGCTGCTCCGGGGTCAATGCGCGGACAGCGGAGTCGGCTCTCACGCGCAAGAGCGAATCAGCGACCGCCGCGCTGTCAACAGCAGCAGCCTCCGTGCGGTCTGAAGACGGACGGTGCGGCGAAGAGCATGCCACGGTCACCGCCAGCAGAGGCAGCAGCAACAGTGTCATCGTCCGCCACACCATATCCATGTTTACTTTAGAGTCAGGGTATTGTCACCTGCTTCTGGAAGCGTCCTGTCGGGTCGGGCGCTATTGGCAGCCCGAGCTGCGTCAGGTGGTTGATATACCGCATTATAGGCACAGCCATCACGTTGCTGTCCGTCCATATCACCTTGCCTCGGGCTATGGCGTCAAAGCCGTCGTTGCCCTCGATGATGTATGAAATGGTCGAAACGATGTATGTCTGCGAGGGGTCTATCTCGTTGCCGTCAAGCACCATGCGCACGAAACCGCCCTTGCCGTCGGTGACTACGCGCACATTCGCGCTAACTCCTTCAGCACCGGCAGGAGATGCAGCGACGCTCTTCATGGCATCTATCAGGTCAGAGCCTTTCACCTCGGTCAGCACCATGTTGTTGGCAAAGGGGAACGTGCTGAGCATCTGACCCTCAGTCACATCGCCTTTGGGCATGTCGTGGCGTATGCCGCCCACATTCATGATGCCTATAACCGGGCGGCAATGACCGATGCCAAGGCTGTCGAGCTTCTGAACGCCGTACCAGCGGGCGAAGTCAGCCGCCCAGTTGGCATAGCCGCCGTTGAAATTGTCGCTGTCGAGGTCATATAGCGATTTTGCGATGACGCGCGAGTTGACCGAATCCACCACGTGGCGGAACGGCTTTAGGAACTCCGTCATGCGAGCATCGAGACGGTCAGCGGGGAAGCGGTCAGTGACTGGAATGAGCTTGTACTCGGCAGCATCCGCGCCACTCTTTATGCGGTCGGTGTCAATAGTGATTTCGCCGATGTACTTGCCTCCGCGCCCGGTCTGCGCCACCAGCACGTCGCGGCCGTCAGCGTTCTTGACCACCGACGGGTCTTTGCCGGCATTGCCGGGGAGGATGACAGAATGGGAGTGACCGCCGATGATGATGTCGATGTCGTGGCTCGTGCGGGCGATGTCATAGTCAGTCGGCTTGCCGTTTTCCTCCACGATGCCGATGTGCGACACCACTACCACCAGGTCGCATTTCTTGTCAGCCTTGAGGAAATGCGCCGTCTCGTTGGCTGTCTTGACAGCGTCCTTGTACACCAGCCCTGGATAGTTTGCCTTGGAAATCAGCTTGTCCGGGTTGACGTTGATGCCGATGAAGCCGATCTTCTTGCCGCCTATTTTCTTGATGACGTATGGCGAGAACATGCCGTGCAGCGGGGTGGCAGAGAAATCGTAGTTGGCAGAGAGGCGCGAGGCCTTCACGTCCTTGTAGTACCGGGCGAGGCTCTCGAGGCCGTTGTCAAACTCGTGGTTGCCCAGTGTGCGAATGTCATAGCCCATCATGTTCATCAGCGGATACTCCACGTCGCCGCCGAAGAAACTGAAGTAGAGCGTGCCTTGCACCACGTCGCCGGCATCTATCAGCACCACGTTTTTCTGGACGTTGCGCACACTGTCGATTATCGCCTTGCGTTGCAGCACACCGCCCGCGCCCTTTGCGTTGGGGTCAATGGCAGAGTGAGTGTCATTGGTGTGCAGCAGCACCACCGTGTCGGCAGAGGCGACAGCCAAAGCCGACAGCATCAGGGGAACAATTATCCTGCGTATACGTTTTAATGTCATAGCCTTTGCGTTGTTTATGCCGTGAAATTACACATTATCGGCGAATTGGGCAAATCCAGCCGCCCGAAACAGCGCAAATGCCATGTCAAACCCCAAAACAACGACACATAATGGACGAAAAGACACTGAAAGGCTCTCGCACAGAGCAGAACCTGCAAGCCGCATTCGCCGGAGAATCGATGGCTCGCAACAAGTACACCTACTATGCCTCCAAAGCCCGCAAGGACGGATATGTGCAGATAGCCAAGATATTCGAGGAGACGGCAGCCAACGAGAAGGAACACGCCAAGCTGTGGTTCAAGCTGCTGCACGGCGGCGAAATCGCCTCGACGCTCGACAACCTGCGCGACGCAGCCGACGGCGAGAACTATGAATGGACAGACATGTACGAGCGTTTCGCCGCCGAGGCCCGCGAGGAAGGGTTTGCGCAGATTGCCGCCCTGTTTGCCATGGTGGCGAAAATCGAGAAGGAGCATGAGGAGCGTTACCGCCGGCTCATCGCCAACATCGAGCAAGGCCTCGTGTTCTCACGCGAAGGCGACACCGTGTGGGTATGCGGCAACTGCGGTCATGTGGTCATCGGCAAGAAAGCACCCGAGGTATGCCCCGTGTGCAAGCATCCGCAGGCATACTTCGAGATACGCGCCGACAACTTCTGAACGGGACAACTGCCTGTCAGAAGGGGAGCGGGCCTTCGTCCTTGCCAGGCATGATGTCGGGCATGGATGTCGAGTTGGCAGACTGGGCAAACGAGTCGGTCAGGCTTACGCCGCCGTCTGCCGGCTCGCTGTTCATGCGGCTGGGTATCTGCTGAATATTCGGTACGCTGTTGGCTGCGTCGAATGACGAGAACGACTCCTGGTAGTTCTCGAATTTCGCAAAATTCTTGATAAATCGCAGCTTGATTGTCCCCACTGCGCCGCTACGGTGCTTTGCCACAATAAGTTCCGCCATGCCCCTGATGTCATTGCCCTGCGCATCCACGCCCTCGCGGCTGTAGTATTCGGGGCGGTGGATAAAGCACACGATGTCGGCATCCTGCTCTATCGCGCCCGATTCGCGCAGGTCGGAGAGCATCGGGCGTTTGTCCTCGCGTGATTCCGTGGAACGGTTGAGCTGCGACAGGGCGATAATGGGTATGTTCAACTCCTTGGCAAGGGCTTTTAGCGAGCGAGAAATCGTGCTGACCTCCTGCTCGCGGCTGCCGAGGCGCATACCGGCGGCAGTCATGAGCTGCAGGTAGTCTATCATTATCATCTTCACGCCATGTTCGCGCACCAGGCGGCGGGCCTTGGTTCGCAGCTCCGTGATGCTCAAGCCCGGGGTCTCGTCGAGGTACATCGGCGCACCGTACACGCTGGAAAGCTGCGAATTGAGGTAGTCCTGCTCTGCGTTGCTCAGCTGTCCGCTCTTGATTTTCTCGCCCTCAATCGAGCCGATATTTGACAGCAGACGCTTGACCAGCTGTACGTTTGACATCTCGAGGGTGAATATCGCCGTCGGTATGGAATAGTCAATGGCCATATTCTTCGCCATTGAAAGGACAAAGGCTGTCTTACCCATAGCCGGACGCGCCGCAATGATGATAAGGTCGGAGTTCTGCCAGCCGCCGGTCATCTTGTCGAGCTCTGTGTATCCGGTCTGCAAACCCGAAAGACCGGTCTCGGTGTTGCGGGCGTTCTGCATCTGTTCGAGGGCGAGATTGATGACCGGGTCTATCTGCTCGACTTCGCGCTTCAGCTGTGTCTGCGAAATTTCAAACAGCTTGCTTTCGGCCTCCTGCAGCAAGTCGTCCACGTCATTGGACTCGTCAAATGCCTGAGATTCAATTTTGGACGCGAAGTTAATGAGGCGGCGAGCCAGGTATTTCTGGTTGACAATGCGGGCGTGAAACTCCACATGGGCTGCGGAATAGACACGCGACGTGAGGTCAGTTATATAGACAGCCCCTCCCACCTTGTCGAGTGTCTTGTCGGCACGCAACTGCTCGGTCACGGAAATCATGTCTATCGGCCGCTGGTTGAAGCCAAGCGATTCAATAGCGGCGTATATCATCTTGTGGCGCGGGTCGTAGAAGGCATCGGGAGTGAGCAGGTCGCACACGCTCATGTATGCGTCCTTCTCGATCATGAGTGCGCCGAGGACAGCCTCCTCGAGGTCATTGTCATGAGGCGGCAACTTCCCCACTGAGTCTGTCGCGGGTTGGGACTTCGAAAATTGCCCTTGTGACTGTTTCTTGTATTCAGGCATGGTGACAGGTGCGTATTTGGATATAGTATTTCGTAGGTTAAGTCAACGGATTGGAGGCGAGGGCAATACACAGGGCGACAGCAAAGACAAGCAGCGTGACGGCAGTCTTGCCGAGCAGCGGGTTCAGAGCCGCGCCGGTGCGCGAGCGTATCTGCCGGTAAAGGGCGATGCCGGCCGCCGCAAGGGCTGCATACATGAGCCACCACCATGGGGAGAGCGACGGCATGGTGACAGCGGCGGCGACAGCGGCCGCTGTCAGTACGGACAACAGATAGACCGCAGACATTACACGCCGTCCAAACAGCACTACCGTGGTTTTCTTGCCCACAGCAGCATCATCGTCCATATCACGGTAATTATTGACAATAAGGACATTGGAGGCCAGCAACCCCACGGCAAGGGCTATGCACCACACCATCGGAGAAAAAGCAACAGTGCCGGCTTGGACGTATGCGGTGAGAGTCACCGGCACAAGCCCGAAAAACACGACTACCGCGACATCGCCCAGCCCATGGTGCGACAGCGGGTACGGCCCGGTGCTGTAGCCTACCGCAAACAATGCTATGGCTATGCCGCAGGGCAGCAGCCACCAGCTGCCGAACAGCAGCAGGGACAAGCCAAGCAACGCAGCCACGCCAAGCGTGGCATACGTTGCATTGCGCATCTGGCGCGGGGATATGTCACCCTCGGTGACACCCCGGCGGAAACCCTCGCGACCCTTGCGGTCGAGACCTCCCTTGAAGTCATAATACTCGTTGGCGAAGTTGGATGCCACCTGCGCCAAGACAGCGAACAGCAGGCATATCACCGCCGGCACGAGGCGGAAGCCGCCGTAGTAGGCTGCGCAGCCGCATCCCGCTGCCACGCCGGCAATGCTGACCGGCAATGTGCGCAGCCGCATCGCCTCTATCCACACTCCTGCGCGGCTTTTCCGAGGTTCGGTCATGTCAGTCTACCGGTTTCAATGGTTTGAGCATCTCAAGCACGTCGTTCATGTCGGGCTGGTTGCGGTTCTTGGAGTGCACCAGTGTGCCTTGCAGGTTCTTGGACTGCTCCAACGCCTTTGGGAAGAGCGCGTCAGCCTTGTCAGCCGGCACTATGTCCTGCAACAGCACAGTGCAGTCCCCCTCGCAGAGCGGATTGCCCTTGCTCGAGAAGCCGCGAGACACAGGCAGGTCGTCCACCTTGTCGAGGCGGTACATCAGTATGCCGGCGGCGTTGCGGATGAACGACACAAGGTAGTTGCTGCGGTCGGCAAGGTTGACATGGGTGATTTTCGCGTCAGCAGGCAAGTCAATCTTTCCGCCGTTCACGAGGTCATTGACCTCGCGCATATCCACGCGGCAGACGGTTTTGCCGTCATACGTCACCACCATCCAGCCGCCGGTCTCCTTCTCTGAGACAGCGAGGCTGAGCCGCCCGTCTTCCCAGCGGTCTTCCGCCGAGGCATAAATCGTCTTGTCTGAGAAATACAGGTAGTACGCCGGGTGTATGAAGCCGGGTTCGTAGTCGTGGAGTATGTTGAGACGGTGTATGCCGGTCTGTATCTTGTCGCCGTCCTCGGCCTCGACAGCCGCTTTCGGCGCAGCCTTTCGCGGTGCGGGCGCAATGTCCTGCACCTGAGCGGCGGCCTCTTCCTCCGCAGCGGCTTCCTCACCGTTCTCCGCAGCGGCGGTTGCCATCAGGCGAGCCATCATCTCGTCATAGTTCTGCTTGCGGGCTGCGATGAAATCATCACGGTCAAGCCCGGTCTTGGGACGTGTAGAGGAGCTGTGGCGCACGAATATCTTGCCGTCGAGTTCCACAGGACGGTCTACCGGAGTTATTTCCACGCGGATTACCCCCTTGGTAGATTCCTGGTCGTTGGAAATCTGTATATGGTCGGCGGCAAAGCCGGGGAGGCGGTTGTGGATAACGGACTCGAGGTCAACAATCATCGCGTCGATAGTGTCCCTCTTGCCACGGCTGCGGCGGAACCGCTTGTCGTCGGAAAGGCCGGCCTCGTAGCCCAGGTCGTTGACACCGATGTACAGCATGCCGCCGGTGCTGTTGAGGAAGCCGCAGATGATTTCCATGATTTCCTGCTCCTGCGCTTCGGGACGCGGACGCATGTGATCGGCCTTCTTGTTGGTAAACACGAGCGACGACTTGAACTCGAGGTGCTGGTCCTCCTCGCCGTAGTATTTCAGCACCGTCTCGCTGCTGTTCACATTCAGTATCGAGGCGATGTTGTTCTTGATCTTCTTCTGCACCTCCTCCTCGGCATCGTCGGCGATGAGGTTGAACGAGAGCGCGAGCGAGGCCAGGCGGCGTTCCGTCTCGTCGCCGTGGTTGGCAAACTCCCACAGGTCGGTATTGTTTTCGGGCGAGTCGAGCGAAGCCACTATCTCCAGCTTGCTGTACAGCTTGGATAGCATCGGGTGTCCCTTCACAGCCTCGCTGTGCTTGCTCAGCTCGTCGAGGTCAACACGCTTCTCGCGAGCGTAAGACTCGAGGTGGATAAGCAGTTCCTGGTGCAGGCGCATCACGTCATACAGGCTGCTGTCGCCGATGATTTTCGCCAGCAGGGCGGCAAGGCCGAGGTAGTTGAATGCGTTGAAATACTCCTTTTCGGTGAACGCCTTGCGCTGTAGCATACGCACCAGCTCCGCCACATCCTCGTCGCTCATCACCTCGCGTGCATCGATCACCTCCTCTTCCTCGCCGTTGTCGTCAGAAGCGTTGGGGTTCTCCTCGCCGAGGTTTTTCGCTATCGCCGCGAGCGGGGCTTTCTTGCCGTATGAGGCGCCGCTGCCCGACATCACGTCTATCAGCTCGCCTACCATGTACAGGTTGGGGCTCGGGTCCTGGCGGTCCTCCTCAAGGTAGCGCACCATCACGACAGTGCCTTTGGAAAGCGTCTCCCCCTCCCAGAACGGCACTTTTAGCGTATAGCCGTTGTCGGAGAGGCAGATGTACTTTTTGCTGCGGAAGTCCACGTCGCGGATGCACGCACGGGAAATGTCGCCGGCTTCAGCCGAGTCGCGGAGCATCTCGTTGATCTGCCGCTTCAAGGTGAATGTGCACTCCGTGCCGGCATTGAGCACCACTGCCGGATAGAGCAGCTGGTTGCCGTTCTCGTCGCAGAATATGCTCATGTCACCGTCGTAGTTGTTGGGGATGTCATACTCGTTGAGCCAGGGGACAAAGGTGTCCGGGCCGACGTTTATCCACCCTTCACCCTCATAGTCATCGTCCACGATAGTGGCGTGCAGCCGCAGCCGCCGCCATTCGGGGCGCGTATAGTCTATCTTGTAGTAGTCTATGGTGATCATCACCTCGTCGCCGTCCTCCGGAGCCTGCTTGCGCACCTCGCTCGCGTCCTCCTGCCGGTTTTCAGCAGTCAGCTCGCGCTCTATGTCAGCCCACATCTGCTTGTACGCCTTCAGGTTCTTCTTCTTGGACGCGCTGGGGGTCTGCACGTTGCCCTTCATGAGAATGGCAGGCTTCATCCAGGTCATGAGCGAAGCCGGCAGCACCGAATCATTGTCCTCGGCGCGACGCTCGCGTATCAGCAGCTCCGCCGGGCGCAGCTCGAGCGAGATGTCGCCGTTGTTGTAGACCTTCGGCATTGTGGTTGACGCAGACACCGCGTCGCGCATATTCGAGGCCTTGGTCAGCAGTATCTGGAACGCCGACGTGTCGTTCCACCCGAAGTCACGCGAATACTCGTTGCCGAGCACCGAACCGACTGCCTTGTAGAGCAGGTTGTCAACCTCCTGCGCGTGCAGGTCAGCATTGCTGCCGTGGTAATATGTCAGGTAGCGGTAGAACATCGCCTTGTTGTGCAGTATGTCCACATTGTCCTTGGCAGAGGCGAGCAGCGACTGTATGGCGATGGCGCGTATGACCTTGTTTAGCAGCTTGCTGTCCTTCTGGTCGGTCTCGCCGGTGCTGTACTCGCTGTCAGGGAGGGTGTCGAGGTAATCGATGTTCTGCGTGATGAATATCTCCAGCTGGTCCACAAGGGCTGTGCGGAACGGCTCGCACTTCCAGTTGGCGGACGGCCACAGGTGCAGGGCCTCGAACAGCTCGGTCATGTACTTGTTGATGAGCTCCGGACGCAAGCGCAAGATTGTCATCATGATGCGGAACTGGCGGTCAGGGCGGTACAGGTAGCCCGACTGCTTGAGCCGCGTGAAAATGTCAGCGATGAACTCCTCGTCGCGGTTCTCCTCAATCAGCTTCGCCGCCTGGGTGAACTGCTTGAACAGCTCGATATGGCGCGACATCGCCTTCTGTATGCTGGTGCGCCTGTCAGTGTCGCACTTGCCCAGGTAGCCCGAACCCTCGATGACATACAGGCACAGCCGCCCGGCTATGTCCATGGCCTTGAACAAGTGGCGGTAGGCCTGCTTGTTCCCCTTGTAGCTGATCAGGTAATGCGTAATCTGCGACGAGAACACGTCGAGCATCGTAAAAAGCCAGTTGGCATTGCCTGAACGGTACTGCCCTACCGTTTCCGTGTATTCCGGGTAAAGCTCCGCATTGTCGCGCACCACCTGCTCCATGCGCCCCTCGCCTACGGCATCCAGCCAGTAGGTCAGCGGCTCGAAACGCAGACGCAGGTCAGCGTCTGCGCTGCCGATGTATTTCAACAACACATACACGCCGTCGAGACGCTCTATGCGGCACTGTATCTTCTTGCCTATCGGCAGGCCCGCCGGCGCACTGTTAAGCTTGAAAAACAGGCCGTACTCGTCCTCGACCTCATAACTCTTCTTGGCGCGGCCGCCGAATGCACGCGAGCGTATGCGGAACGTATACTCCCCGCCCTGCTTGTAGAACTGGGGGATTATCTTGGCAATGTCCTGACCTACTGTCACATATCCGTCTCTGACATCCTTGACATAACAAGGCAGCGTCTCGGGGATGTCACGGTGCTTCTGGAACTTAAGTTTCTGGAGCTCAAACTCCTCTCCGTCATCGGTCACTACCACAAAACTGTTCATACGGCACTTCTCCGGCACCGTACGCAGGTCGCACTTGGCGCCCTTGGTCATTTCCGTAAAATTCATTGTTTCAATCGTTTATAAAATTATTGATGTATGTATATGCAAATGTATCGCCGTTTCAACGCCGACAGGGGAATGTGGGTTCACCATAACCCTCATCCCCGGAAACGAAAAGCCACAGCCCTTAATGCAGGCTCTGCCCTCCTCCGCGTCACTCGGCGGCAAGGCCGCTTATTCGCGCAATGTACTTGCCTATGATGTCAAACTCGAGGTTGACCCGCGTGCCGCGCTCGATATTGTGGAAATTGGTATGCTCGTAAGTGTACGGGATGATTGCCACACGGAACGAGTCGCGCTCCGAATCGCATACCGTCAGCGAAACGCCGTTGACCGTCACCGAACCCTTCTCGACGGTGACATACCCCTTGGCAGCGAGCTCCGGGCGGAACTCGTAGCGGAACTTGTAATAACGGCTGCCGTCAGCCTCGCTTACTTCCTCGCAGACAGCGGTCGTGTCAACGTGTCCCTGGACTATATGACCGTCCAGGCGGCCGTCCATCTTCATGCTCCGCTCCAGGTTGACCTCGTCGCCCTCGCGCAAGTCGCCCAGGTTGCTGCGTTCCAAAGTCTCGCGGATAGCCGTAACAGTATAAGAGCCGTCGCCATGCAACTTAACCACCGTAAGGCACACGCCGTTGTGCGCCACGCTTTGGTCAATGCTAAGCTCGTCGGCAAAAGAACACTGTATCCGCAGATGTATGTTACCCTCTTCACGGGCCACCGCAACGACGCGGCCGGCCTCCTCTACTATACCTGAAAACATAGTCGTAAAAAATCAGTATCTGGTTCAGACTGCGAAATTAACGATAATCCGCCGCATTTTCCGCGCCACCCTACAAAATATATGTTAACCGCCTTATCCCCCACAGTATATAGACACAACACGTGGTGCAGTTCAGGTGTCCAAAGGGTAGCAAGCTGGTATTTTATTGATTTGCAGCAACTTCAACGCGGACACGGCACGCCTTGTCCCTGCATTGACAGCAATCACCCTAAACAGATGTCCCAACCCGCCGATTTGTCATTTGCCGGTCCTCCTCACACGCTTGGGTATGTACTTGTTCATCTCGCGCAGTGCCAGCGGCGACACCGGCAGCTTCGGCAGCACCTCCAGCATGCGCCGCTCCATGCCAACAGCACGCAGCAACGCCAGGAAGTTGGACATCGTCAGGTTAGGCTTCACACCCTGCTCGAAATGGCAGATAGTGGTATAGCTCACGCCCGACTTCTCCGCCATTTCGCGCTGGCTCATCCGCGCAGCGAGGCGGTACTCCTTGACACGCCCCGAGAGTATCTCGAGGATGTCCCTGTTGGTGAGGAAATCATCGGCCATAGTTCAATATAATGCTATTTAACCGCAAATTTAGCAATAACTATCCATATACACAACCATCAACAGCGATTCTGATGTCGAAGAATACCGCAGCCAGCCATACCATTGGCAGCGCAACATTCTCCCCCCTTGCGTATGTCGGGAATGTTCATTAACTTTGCGACACGGTATAAACGCTTAAATCCAAAATGAAAGCATCTGACAGAAACAAGCTCCGCAACCGTATCCGCACCCTCGAGGGGCTGACGGACGACGAGCGCAGCCAGCTGCTCGGCCTGCTCAACGAATCCAAGACTTACGGCCTCGTCTGGGAGGACAAACCGGAGAAAGTCGAGGAACAGTTGCGCGAACAGCTGCCCATTTTGCGCGAAGTCAGGGAGAAAGCAATTGTTCGGGGGGGGTGATAACTCGCTAATTGACAGTGACTTATCGAATATTCCAAATCATATTCTTATCGAGGGGGACAACCTCGTGTCGCTGACAACCCTCGCCTATACACACGCCGGCAAAATCGACGTCATCTACATCGACCCGCCATACAACACCGGCAACAAAGACTTCGCCTACAACGACGACTACGTAGACCGCGACGACGCATACCGCCACTCCAAATGGCTGTCGTTCATGGCCAAGCGCCTCAAAATCGCCAAGAAGCTCCTCTCCGACCGAGGCGTAATCTTCATTTCAATCGACGACAACGAACAGGCCAACCTCAAGCTCCTCTGCGACGAAATATTCGGCGCAAACCACTTTATTGCGGATTTAATTTGGCAAAAGAAATTTGCCCGCGCCAACGATGCTCTTTACTTCTCAACAATGCATGACCACATTTTATGCTATTGTCAAAAACGCGTTGGAGAATGCGCTAATGCTTGGAAAATCGGGCTTCTACCAAGAAGTGCGGAGATACCACGAGGATACTCAAATCCAGACAATGACCCAAGAGGACCTTGGGCATCCACCATATTATCCGCAAAATCCGGCTCTGATTCATTACTATATGAAATAACAACCCCATCAGGCAACAAAGTTTTACCCCCGAGCGGTCGATACTGGAGTTGTAGCAAAGAAACTTTCAAAAAATGGTGTGATGATAATCGGATATGGTTTGGCAAAAACGGAGATTCATCCCCTCGAAAGAAAACGTTCTTAAACGAAGTCCAAGGAGGACTTAGACCAAATACGATATTATTTCAAAATGAGGTTGGTCATAATCAAGAGGGCAAACAAGAATTGAAAGATATATTTTACGGAGAGGGCATCTTCGATGGTCCAAAACCAACACGATTACTTAGGCATCTTTTCACTATTGCAAACTCTAAAACATGCTACATCTTGGATTTCTTTGCGGGGTCGGGGACGACGCTGCACGCGGTGATGCAGCTGAACGCCGAGGACGGCGGAAAGCGGCAGTGCATCCTCTGCACAAACAACGAGAACGGCATCTGCGAGAATGTCACCTACGAGCGCAACAAGCGTGTAATCCAGGGATATACAAAGCCTAACGGCGAGAAGGTCGAGGGGCTGCACGGCAACAACCTCCGCTATTACCGCACCGAGTTCATCAGCCGCTCGCGCTCGCTGCGAAACATGCAGAAGCTCGTCAACCTGTCGACCGACATGCTCTGCATCAAGGAGAACCTGTACACCGAGCAGCATACATTCGGCTCTGTCAAGACGCACCCGCAGATATTCCGCTATTTCACCGACGGCGACAGGCAGATGCTCATCATCTACCGCGAGGAGTATATCGAGGAGATAGTCGGCATCATCGCGACGGTCGAGGTAAAAAGCCCGATAAAGGTATATGTGTTCTCGCCGAGCGAGGACCCGGCAAGCGACCTGTTCGAGCCTGTGGCTGACAAGGTCGAGCCAACAGCTCTCCCTGCCGCTATCTACAACACCTACAAGCGCATATTGCCCCGGCAGCGCGACAAGGTCATCGCTGTGCCGGAAAACATCACAGCTGGCGAGGACACCGGCCTCGGCGGGCTTTTCAATACGGAAGGAGGTGAGGCATGAAAAACCTGGAATACCAGCAGAAGGCGATAGCCGAACTGATTGACAAGACTGTCCAACTGCTCAACCTCGGCAAGACGCGCTGCAAGATAGTTTTCGAAGCGCCGACGGGAGCGGGCAAGACGGTAATGGCGTGCGCAACGCTCGCGGGCATCGCCGACGAGCTGAAAAGCCGAGGCGACTCGCGCTGGCAGGAGTGCGCGTTCATCTGGTTTGCGCCGCGCAAGCTGCACATACAGAGCTACGGCTCGCTCAAAAACGCTTTCGGCGAGACGCGCAAGCTGCGCCCGGTGATGTTTGACGAACTCGACGCCTCGGAGGGGATACAGCCCGGCGAAATCCTCTTCGTCAACTGGGAGAGCATCAACAAGAAGAACAACCGCATGACCAGCGACTCGGAGAGCAACGCAAGCATCTATGAGGTGGTGCGGCGCACACGCGAGGAGGCGGGACTGCCCATAATCGCTGTCATTGACGAGGAACATATGTTCTGGTCGGCAACAGCTGACAAGTCTGCCGACGTTCTCAAGAGCATCAACCCCGATGTGGAGATACGCATCTCGGCAACGCCAAAGACACAGAAGCCGGACGCGCTGGTGAAGGTGTTCCGCGATGATGTCATCAGTGCCGAGATGATCAAAAAGGAGGTGGTGCTGAACCCCGACATCGACGTGGATGCCGCCTCGCCAATATCGCTCGACGAGCGGCTGCTGCGCTCTGCCCTCGCCAAGCGCGAGCAGATAGCCGAGGAATACCGCCGGCTCGGCGTGGACATCAAGCCGCTGCTGCTGATACAGCTTCCCAACGACACCCGAGAGACGATGACAGCCGACGACACCGCTGTAGCTGAAACGGTCAAAGCTTATCTGAAGGGAAAAGACATCACGACTGAAAACGGTAAGCTCGCGGTGTGGCTTGCTGGCGAAAAGGAGAACCTCGAGGGGCTTGAACGCCCTGACAACCTTGCGGAAGCGTTGCTGTTCAAGGAGGCTATCGCCTTGGGATGGGACTGCCCGCGTGCCGCAGTGCTGCTGATATTTCGCAGGCTGCAGAGCAACCAGTTCACTATCCAGACCGTCGGGCGCATACTGCGCATGCCGGAACAGAAGCACTACACCTCCGAGTTGCTGAACATCGGCTATGTATACACCGACATTGCCAAGGACAGAATCGAAATCGTCACAGCCGACCAGGACTACATACTCAGCAACTCGCTCATAGCCCGCCGCCGAGAGGGGCTGACCAACGTGGAGCTGACGGCTTACTATGCCGAGCGTACCAACGTGATGCGCAATTATCTCGGCCCGGACTTCCGCAAAGTGCTGTATGAAACGGCTGTCGAGTTCTTCAACCTCCCTGCCGGCCCGGGGCTGTTCTCATTGGCGGAACTATCCTCGCTGGGCGGCGACGAGCCGGCAGCGTCGCTGCCGGAGACTGAAGACGCGACAATCAACGACAACCGCCGCCGCGCAGAGCAGCAGATACGCCTCGATGTCAGGACGGTGAATGTGGAAATCCCCGTAAACGTACATTTCCAGAACGAGGAGCAGACACTGCATGTGGACCAGGCAAAATTCGCCCGCACCGAAAACGAAATCAACCGCGTGTTCCTCGCCTTCATCGCCACCTTTGGTCGCGATTTTGAGGCACGCCAGGGCGACCGCACCGACCGCATCGCGCAATACCTGCTCGGGTTTATCGAGGACTACCTCGGCATCTACGAGACCGACGCGAGGAAAGTGGTGCTGTATCACGAGAACAAGCCGAAGTTCAGCCGCATCCTCGACACCGCCCTCGAGAAGTACCTGAAAATCCGCGACATCAAGAAGCAGCAAGCCGCCCGCGACTTCAAGACCTACGAGTGGGAAGTGCCGGAAGAGCGCACCTACGACAGCGACACGAACCACATAGTGTCTGATGTCGCAAACCATGCCCTCGACCCGTTTGTGCAGCTCAACCAAGCCTCAAACCCTGAAAGGGAGTTTGCCATGTTCCTCGAGCAGAACTCGCGATACATCGACTGGTGGTACAAGAACGGCGACGCGGGCAAGATGCACTTCTCAATAGAGTACAGCCAGGGGAAGGGCGGCAGCAAGTCGCTATTCTACGTTGACTTCGTGGTGCGCATGCGAAACGGCCATGTCTACCTGTTTGACACCAAGAGCGTCGGCAGCGACCTGTTTGCCGCCGACAAGCACAATGCGCTGCTCGAGTATTGCGCCAAGCACAGCACCCCGGGAGAGCCGCTCGCCGGCGGCGTTATCCTCCGAAGCGGCGACAACTGGATTTACTCCAAATTCCCTATCGAGAACACCACAGACGACCTGCACCTGTGGGCTTCATTCTATCCTCAAAACGCATAGACCATGAGCAAAGGAATAGACCAGAAATTCGTCCATTACGGCATCCGCAGAGACGACCTCGCCATGATAGAGAGCATCTGCATGGCGGAGGGCATAGACCCGGACTGGCTGAGCGAGGAAATCCTCAAGGCATACCATGCCAAGCGCGTGGACGTAATCGAGATGAGCGACTCCGACACCGAGGACATCATCCGCGCTGCAGTAAACAAAATCAAATCGTAAGAGGACATGATAATACAACGCATCAAAGTAAGCAACTACAAGACCTACTTGGACCTCGACCTCGATTTGAGCGTAGACGATGAGCGTCCTGTCATCCTCATAGGCGGCTCAAACGGCGGCGGCAAGACCACACTGTTTGAGGCCATCTGCGGCGCACTCTACGGCCTGAAAATCGAGAACAAGGAGCATTTCAACGAGCTGCTCAACCAGGGGGCTGTCGGCGAGGTGAAGCCCGAAATATCGCTGGAGATAACATTCAGCGGCATGGTGCTCGGCAGGATGCAGAAATACATCCTCAGGAGGCTGTATGTGCTCAATCCGGCGGGGAAGCCGCTCGAAAGCGTCTACCTCAACATGGACGGCAACGCATTTGTCTACGGCACTATGACCCCGCCCAAAGAACGCCTCCGCGCCGAACAGGAGGTGAACAAAATCATCAAGGCAAACCTGCCGCAAGAGCTGAGCAAGTATTTCCTTTTTGACGCAATGCAGTCGAGCGAGCTGCTCAAGAAGAACGTTTTCGCCAAAACCATCCAGGACAACTTTGAGAACGTGCTCGGCTTCAAGAAGTACCTGCAGCTGAAGCAGGCTGCGGAAAAGCTGCAACAGGAGGCGAGCAGCGCACGTCTGCAAGCCGAACAGGAGCAAGCCGAATACAACGAGCTGTGCGACCAGAAAGAGCGCGTCAGCACGGAGCTGGCAGCCAACATCGCCGAGCAGGACAGGCTGTACAAGTTGCTTGCGTCGCTGGAGACCGAATACCAACGAGCCAAGGAGGGTGCGCAGCAGAGCGCGGACATGGGCAAACGCATCGCCGACATCGGCGCGAAAATCGACGACATAGTGCGCCGCGCTGCCGCCTATACCGAAGACCTCAAGGGGTTTATGGACAACGTGGAGGCGAATGTGTTCCTGCCGAAACTCGCGTCAAACCTCTCAGTGGAAATCAACAACATACTCCGCATCAAGGAGGAGCTGCGCCAGGAAAACTCCGGGGCATACCCCATAGAGACACTCCGCGACGTGACCGCCAAGATAATAGGCTACCTCAAAGACCTCTCGCTCTGCTCATCAGAGGTGGACGAGGAGAATGTGGTCAAGCATATAGCCGCGTTGCAAAACTCGACCAACCGTCCCGACCCGTTTGACTACCTCGACGCTGCCGAGACAGACGCACTGAAATCGCTCATCAACCGCAGCGGCAGCAACCAGTTTGCCGCTCTGTACCGCACGCACCAAGACCTGGAAGCCCTCCTCGCCACAATCAACGAGCTGCGCAACGAGAAGCAAACCCTCGAAGCCAACCGCGCCGGCGGCAACGAATACATCATAGCCAACTACGAGCAGGGGAAACGCGACCTGAATAACGCCAAGGCGAAAGAGGCGTCACTGCGCCAGGAAATACAGCGGCTCGAGCGGCGCATACATCAGTTTGATGTTCAGGTGCAGCAAGAGCCTGACCTGCGCTATGACACACTGGTAAAACTCAAGCCCTTCTTCGAGAAAGTGGCTGACAGCCTCCTGAAAAAGAAGAAGACACAGATCGAGACCGAGATGCAGGAGCAGCTCAACCAGTTGCTCATATCATACCGGGGGCAAATCAGCCGCGTGGAACTGAGCGACAGCATGGAGAACTTCAACATCGCCATGTACCACAAAAAGGGCAATCCAATCTCGCTCAACCAGCTCAACGCGGCCTCCAAGCAAATCTTCATTCAGGTGCTGCTGAAAGTGCTGCGCAACCTGGGCGACTACAACCCGCCGGTGATGATAGACACCGTGATGGGCGTGCTCGACAACGAGAGCCGCGACGCGCTTATGGAGATGTACTTCCCGCAGCTTGCCGAGCAGACCATACTGCTCTGCACCACGTCGGAGATACGCACCGACAGCGACTACATCAAGCTCGAGCCGTTCATCTCCAAGACCTACACGCTACACCGCGACGTAGAGCAGCAGAAGACAACCGTCACTGACGGATATTTCGGATTACCCCTCAACCAATAAGCCATGCCTATACAATTCGGAAACCTGTACGTGCCAGAAAACTTCAACACCGAGTTTGCGCCAATCAAAGAGAAGATCGAGTGCCTTGTAAACCTCTCGAGGCAAGCCGCTGGCGAAAAGCGTTACTCGATTCAGAACAACAAGCTCATGCGCATTTGCTTGTTGACAGGCCTCGGCATACCTGGCAAACGCGATGTAGCGACAGTGGAAAAGCAAAAACTGCACTTCGGCAATCGCTATCTGCCGAGTTTCTTCTCACATCAAGACCTCACCGCGCTTTATTCGGCACTGATAAAAATGCGTTACCATGATGCCGGCATAGACATTGACAACAACATGGTGCTTTCGCGTATTCTTGCCGCAGAAATGGCACGCGGCAGGGATTACCTGCTCGAAGACAACAATCTCGACAGCTGCTTCCTCTCGCAGAACAGTCGGGGCGGAGCCGCCACCGACATTCCGGCTCTCAACCTGCTCATAGGCAACTACGGCGACGAGGAAATGGAAGCGACCCTCGACATCAACAGCTGCGCTATTACCAACGCTCAGATTATCATCGCCGGCGCTACCGGCTCGGGCAAAACCAACCTGCTCGCCGTGCTGATGCAGCAGTTTCGCGCTATCTCATCTGAAACCCGCTATCCGGTCAACTTCCTCCTGTTCGACTACAAGGGGGAGTTCAGCGACATTCAGAACAACAGCTGGCTGTCGCACTTCGATGTTGACCGCACCGCCATACTCTACCCGAAAGACAAGCCGCTGCCGTTCACACCGTTCAAGGACTTCACTGGGCATCCGCTCAACGAAATCAACCTCTACTCTACCGAAATGGCATCGGCACTCGCTTCGCTCGACCGCATTTCGGCAAGCGCGAGCATGAACAACCGGCTCAGCGAGGCTATCGTTGCCGCCTACAACAAGACCAACGGCTCGCCCATCACATTCGACCTGATGCTCACCGAATACCAGAGCCGAATGAATGACCCTGCAAAAGATGATACCATTTCATCGGTACTCAAGCAGCTTGTCCGCGCCAATATATTCGACACGGAAGACCACGCCGACCTCATCGAGGAAAGCTATATCGTCAAAATGGACGGCATTCCCAAGGACGGCCCTATAGCAAAGGCCATAGTCTACTTCCTGATGTCCAAGCTCAACAACATCTACGAGCAGCTGCCGAAGCAAGCCACAAACGACGATGTAGTCGAAATCCGCCACTTCTCGATAATCGACGAGGCTCACTATATGCTCTCGTTTGACAACCGCCCGCTGCGCAACCTCATAGCCGTGGGACGCAACAAGGGGCTGTCAATCATACTCGCCACACAGAACATGGCAGACTTCAAGAGCAAATACTTCGACTTCTATGCCAATGCTCAGTACCCACTGATAATGAAGCAGCAGACTATCGACGACAAGGTAATCAAAGACCTGTTCGGGGTCAACGGCCAGGAGCTGACCGAAATCCGCCAGGCTATAGCCGGGCTGCAAAAGGGCGAGCTGATAATCAAGGACCAGACAGCATTTGCACTCGGCATAGGCAAGAAGTACAAGAAAATCAAGGTCACGCATCTGATTTGACGCTCGTGCAGAGCATTTTAGCATGAAGCGTGTGCGAAAAATGGGCGCGGGGGTTGCGCGTGACGAAAGTTATGTGTAACTTTGCGTCGCCTTTCATGCGCAGGGCATATCATGCTCCCGTAGTTCAATGGATAGAATAATGGATTCCGGTTCCATCGATTGGGGTTCGACTCCCCACGGGCGTACAGATTTGT
>URTA01000046.1 GCA_900550645.1 uncultured Porphyromonadaceae bacterium | reverse complement strand
TCTTCCAAAAGTTTGTGCAAAGGTAATCAAAATCATACCTGTCGCCAAGCGCAAACAACTGAAAAATGCACGGCGTTGCTTTTTGCGGTGTGGGGAATATTTGCTAATTTCGCATTTGCAATGAACTTGGGCAGGAAAATAGGGATAAGCGTGCTGGCAGCCGTGTGGCTGTGGCTGGCGTGGTATGCGCTGACGGCTCTCGGGATAACGCTCGTCAACCTGCTCATAATCATAATGTCCGGGATAATAGTATTTGTCCCGCTGTGGAAAAAGTATATACGGAATGACAAATAACGAAGCTGTCGGCAATGGTGACGTGCCGGAGATAAACTCGCCGGAGGAATTGCGCAAGCTGCCCGTAGAGGCTCTTGACGCAGTCGCTGCTGACCTGCGTAACAAGATAGTGAACACTCTTGCGGTCAATCCCGGGCATTTTGCTTCGAGCATGGGGGCAGTGGATCTGACTGTGGCATTGCACTATGTGTTTGACACGCCGCGTGACCGCATCGTCTGGGACGTGGGGCATCAGGCATACGCGCATAAGCTGTTGACAGGCAGACGCGACCGCTTTGATACCCTCCGCACACTCAACGGATTGAGCGGCTTCCCAAATCCCAACGAGAGCGAGTATGACACATTCATGGCTGGACATGCCAGCAACTCAATCTCGGCAGCACTCGGAATGGCGATAGCCGACATGAATACCCCTGGCAACGAGGATCGCAAGACAGTAGCTGTGATAGGGGATGCCTCGATAAGCGGCGGCCTCGCTTTCGAGGGGCTGAACAATGCGTCAAACAACCCGAACAACTTGCTCATCATACTCAATGACAATGACATGAGTATCGATGACAATGTCGGGGCATTGCACCGCTACCTCACAGAATTGACCACCTCGCCTGGCTACAACCGCTGGCGTTACAAGCTGTACACAATGCTGCGCAAGGCCGGTCTGGTAAAGGAACGCGGACGCGGTCGGCTGCTGCGGCTCAACAACTCGCTCAAAGCATTCATCTCAAAGCAGCAGAACATATTCGAGGGACTCAACATACGCTATTTCGGCCCGATAAACGGACATGACATACCCCGGCTGGTGCGTGTGCTGCGCGAAATCAAGGATATGGACGGTCCGCGCTTGCTGCATATACGCACCGTCAAGGGAAAAGGATTTGCCGAAGCGGAAAAGAATCCGTCTGTTTGGCACGCTCCTGGCAAGTTCAATCCGGAGACAGGAGAGCGGCTCAAGAAAAGCAGCCCTGACGCGCCGTTGCTGTGGCAGCAGGTGTTTGGCAAAACTCTCGTGGAACTGGCAGACACCGACGACCGTGTAATGGGCATTACTGCCGCTATGCCATCGGGTACATCAATGTCTGAACTGCTTGCCAGATACCCGAAACGGGCTTTTGATGTGGGCATCTCTGAGGGACACGGCGTGACATTCGCCGGAGGCCTCGCCGCTGCGGGCAAGCGGCCGTTTGTGGCAATATACTCCTCGTTCCTGCAACGCGCATACGACAACATAATACATGACGTGTGCTTGCAAGGGCTGCCTGTGACTTTCTGCATCGACCGTGCCGGTGTGGTCGGGGAGGACGGCGTGACACACCACGGCCTTTTTGACCTGTGTTACCTCAGCTGCATCCCGGGTATGAAGATAGCCTCGCCGATGGACGAGCGCACGCTGCGCAACCTGATGTACACCTCGCTTCGGCTGGACGGCCCTCTCGCCATACGCTATCCGCGCGGTGCTGCCACTACACCTGATTGGCAAACGCCAATGGAGGAGATAGCTCTTGGCAAGGGGCGGCTCGTGGCTGGTGACGGCAATGCCGCGACTGCAATTCTAACCATTGGTCCGGCTGGCAACGATGCTGTCAATGCTCGCGAACAGCTCGCAGCCAAGGGCATAGCTGTTGACGTGTACGACATGATATGGCTCAAACCTCTTGATACAGCCCTCATTGACAGCCTTGTTCCAGCTCACCGGTACATCATCACCGTTGAGGACGGTGCTATAAGCGGAGGCCTCGGTGCTGCTGTGCGCAGGTATGTCGACGAACACCGTCTCCCGATGGACGTTGAAATGTTGGGCGTGGCGGACAAGTGGGTTCACCATGCCACAGTGGCGCAGCTCAAACGTATGTGCGGCTACGACGTGCAGGGCATAACGGAGGCTGCAGAACGTGTAAACGATTTGAAGCAATGAAAATCATCATAGCAGGTGCAGGAGAGGTGGGTACACACCTTGCAAAGATGCTGTCAAACGAAAACCAGGACATCATCCTGATTGACAGCAATCAGCAACAGCTCGACATAATTGACTCGAACTATAACCTGATGACATGGAACGGCTCCACGTCATCGCTCGAGACAATGCGAGACATGGGTATCGCCGACACCGACCTGTACATTGCTGTAACCCCATACGAAACACGCAACATAACGGCTTGTTCCATAGCCAAGAGGCTTGGAGCTGGCAAGACTGTTGCTCGTATTGACAATGCAGAGTTTCTCGCTCCGCACAACAAGGCGGTATTGAAACAGATTGGCGTTGATGTGCTTATCTATCCCGAGTTTCTCGCTGCCAAAGAAATTTACAAGTCGCTGCAACACAACTGGGCACGGTACTGGGGAGAACTCCATGACGGCGAGCTGCTGCTCATCGGCGTGCGGCTGCGCACAAACTGCCAGCTGGTTGGGCTGAAGCTGTGCAACCTCCCCGGAGACATTCACAATTTCCATATCGTGGCGATAAAGCGCAACAACGAGACCATAGTGCCTCGAGGCAACGATGAGATACTTGCCGGCGATATGCTGTATTTCATCACCACGCCCCCGTTTGTCGAACAGGTTCGCACTCTGTGCGGCAAGACCAAGCGAACTATAAAGCGGCTTATGATAATGGGCGGAAGCCCTATTGCTGTTCGCTTTGCATTGCAGTACCATGACAAGTTCCACATCAAGATAATAGACCTGAACCGCGAGCATTGCGAGTGGATGGCGACACAGCTCCCAGACTGCGAGATAGTCTGCGGCGACGGCCGTGACGTGGATGTGCTGATGGAGAACAACATGTACCAGTATGACGCTTTCCTCGCACTGACAGAATCGTCTGAGACAAATATACTTGCTTGCCTGACCGCAAAAGAGTTCGGCGTGCCGAAGACTATAGCAGATGTGGAGAACCTGCAGTTCATCAGCCTTGCCGAAAACCTGAACATCGGCACGACGATCAACAAGAAGCTGCAAGCTTCGAGCTACATATTCCAGTTCCTGCTCGATGCAGACGAACAGAACGCCAAGTGCCTGTCGCTGGCCAACGCCGATGCAGCCGAATTGCAGGTGCAGCCAAACGCCCGCATAACTCGCGAGCCGGTCAAGCGGCTTAATCTGCCTCGGGAAATGACACTCGCGGCAATGGTGCGTGACGGAAAGTGCTACCTCATCAACGGTGACACCCACATTCAGGAGGGCGATTATGTGGTCGTGTTCTGTCTGCATGGGTTCATACACAAGATAGAGAAATGGTTTCTCTGACATGCAATAGGACGAACAAGCGGAGCAACAGACGATGCTGGTGAAATATTCATTCATAAACTTCAAGATGCTGTTCAAGGTGCTGGGTTTCCTGCTCCTTATTGAGGCTGCGTTTATGGTGATACCTATCGTTGTCAGCCTGTGCTATGCCGAAAGCGACGTGCTGCAACTGCTCATCAGCTGCGGAATAATGCTTGCAGCCGGCAGTTTGCTGGTTCGGCTGCGTCCGCGCAACCGCGAGATGCGCAAGCGCGAGGCGATACTGCTCACCGGCCTGACATGGGTAGTCCTCTCGCTGTTCGGGCTTGTGCCGTTCATGATTTGCGGCCCCCACATGACGCTTACAGATGCTTTTTTTGAGACAATGAGCGGGTTTACTACCACAGGTGTGTCGCTACTTGACTTCTCCCATGAGGTTTCGCACGGCATACTGATGTGGAGAAGCGTGATACAGTGGATCGGCGGCATGGGAATAATCCTGTTCACCCTGGCAGTTGTGCCGATGCTCAACTATCAAGGAGGCATACAGCTGTTCAATGCTGAAGTGACTGGCATCACACAGGACAAACTGCGCCCTCGTGTCAGCAATACTGCCAAGAGCTTGTGGCTTGTTTACCTGTGTCTTACGATTGCTATAGTGGTATTTCTGTCGTTTTCGGACATGAACTTCTTTGACGCATTCTGTTTCGGGCTTTCGACTATGTCAACGGGAGGGTTCGCCACTCCCGAAATGACCGCTATTGCCGAAAACAGCCTGTATGTGCGCGTAGTGGTAGTCCTGTTCATGTTCCTTGGAGGTGTCAACTTCTCCATACTTTATCGCGCTGCATTGGGCGAATTCCGCTATGCCTTACGCAATGATGCGTTGAAATGGTATGTAGGCATGGTGTTGGTCGCATACGCTATATTGTGCATAAACCTGGTGCTGAAAGGTATGGTGCATAATGTAGGCGACCTGACCATCGACCCTCTGTTCCAGTCGGTAAGCATAATCTCATCAACAGGGTTCACCGAGCCTGATTTTGCGCAGTGGGGACCGATGGCTGTCATAATAATGGTGCTGATGATGTTTACCGGAGCTTGTGCCGGAAGCACGTCCGGCGGCGCGAAACTCGACCGTATCATCGTTCTTGTCAAGTTCATTAAGAACGAGTTTTACAAGATAATGCACCCCAACGCCGTCACAACCATCTGCATGAACGGCAAGGGCACGCCGAATATGCTTGTGGCGAAAGTGCTGGCGTTCCTGTTCCTGTACATATTGGTCATCCTTGTTGGCGGCACGCTGCTCTCGCTGTACGGACTGCCGCTGTCCGAGAGTTTCTTCACTGCCCTGAATGCAATTTCCAACACGTCTATTGACAATAACTCAATAGGCATTGAGTGCGACTTCCTCACGATGCCTATTGCCGCCAAATGGACGCTCGCGTTTATAATGCTTATAGGCCGTCTCGAACTGTACACCATACTGTTGTGGTTCATGCCGGTGTTCTGGAAAAAATGAAATCATTGTCATGAAAGAAGTCAATAATACATCGCGTCCGAAATTGTGGAACAAGGAGTATGTAAGGGCTATGACAGGCAATTTCATGCTCTTCTTCTCTTTCTATCTGCTTACGCCGTTGTTGCCGTTGTACCTGCACGACCATTTCAACGCCGACAAGGATTTGATAGGCCTTGTGCTGTCGGGCTATGTAGTGGCTGCGCTAATTGTACGTCCCTTCTCGGGGTTCATCGTCGATACATTCGACCGCAAGAAAGTCCTGATGGTCTGCTTCTTCGCATTCTTCATCTGCTTTGCCGGCTACCTCGGGGCAACGACAATACTCCTGTTTGCCATAGTGCGCACACTTCATGGCTTGCCTTTCGGCGCAACCACAGTGGCAAATTCCACGGTGGCGATAGACGTGCTGCCATCAGAACGGCGCAACGAGGGGATTGGCTTCTACGGGTTGAGCAACAACCTCGCTATGGCGATAGCTCCCTCTATGGGTATCTGGATATATGGCGTGACCGACAACTTTACCCTGCTGTTCTGGATTTCGCTTATAGTCGCCCTCGGCGGGTTCTACTGTGCTTGCACTATAAAATTGCCGTTCCGCAACAAGGTCATTGGCAAGCCACATTTCAGCATGGACCATTTCTTCCTGACCCGTGCTTGGCTCATGGCTCTAAATATCATGCTGTTCGGCTTCTGTTGGGGTGTGATGAGCAACTATGTAGCCCTCTACGGCAAGCTCGCCCTTGGCATCACCGAGGGTACGGGCATGTTCTTTATGCTGCTCTCCGTAGGCCTTGTTATTTCCCGCTTCTTCGGAGCTAAGTCGCTGAGGCAGGGCAAGCTGACCGAGAATGCGTTTTCCGGTACCGTTATAAGCTGTGTCGGCTATACGCTCTTCGCTCTTGCGCCAGGCGTGTGGGCATACTATGCGTCAGCGTTCCTCATTGGCATCGGCAACGGCAGGATGTACCCCGCATTCCTGAACATGTTCATATCCGTGGCACGCCACGACCAGCGAGGAACTGCCAATTCCTCGATTCTAACTTCGTGGGATGTCGGCATGGGACTGGGCATATTGATGGGAGGCATCATGATGGAATGGTTTGGATACTCCGAAGCCTTCTGGATGACAGCCGCATCGCAGATATGCGGCACGTTAATGCTGATATTCTTCACCCGCAAATTCTTCCTCGCTCGTAAGCTGGCGTAACTGAAGTAGGGGAGTACTCATGCTTCGGTTGATTGCGCCGTCAGTGTAGGGACACGGCGTGCCGTGTCCGAAATGGCAGATTGCAGTAAATCAAATAATTGCGCAGCGATGGGGTCAATATATGCGGTGTACAAACTTGAGCGGCATTGCCGTTTTCGGCGACGGCTTCTTGCCGTTGACGTATGTCGCCACTACTGTCGAGCGGAACGTTGTCCCCTCAAAAGGCGACCAACCGCACTTGCTAAGAACCTTGTCTGCCGTCACCGTGTACATTCTGTGCATGTCAACCACCGCAAGGTCTGCATAATACCCGGGGCGAATAAACCCTCGGCGGTCTATCGCAAACAGTCGGGCAGGGTTGTGGCACATAACCTCAATTACACGCTCAAGCGAGAAATAGCCCCATATCGACAGGTCAATCATAGCTTGCAGCGAGAACTGTATCATGGGCATGCCCGAGGGCGCGTTCATGCCGCCCTCTTTTTCCTCGCGCGTGTGCGGAGCATGGTCGGTGCTGACCACGTCAATGTAGCCGTCAGCAACTGCCTGGCGCAACGCCCGGCGGTGATGCGGTCCTTTGATAGCAGGGTTGCACTTGATATGTGACCCCAGCTTATGGTAATGCTCTGTCGAGAACCATAGGTGCTGCACACAGACTTCGGACGTGAATTGCTTCTCGTCTGGCACGATGCTGTTGTTGCGGAACAGTGATGCTTCTTCAGCTGTCGAGACGTGAAGCAGGTGCAGGTGAGTGCCGTTATTGTTGGCGCGGTCAACTGCCTTCTCAGTGCACTTGATGCACGCCTGTGCCGAGCGGATGAGCGGATGACAGACCAACGGCATGGCTTTGTCTGCAAAGATCTCTCGGTAATGAGCCATGTTGGCATCGATGATGTCCTGGTCCTCGCTGTGTATGGAGATTATCTGCGGCAGAGAGAATATCTGGTCAAGATGCTCACTGTCAGACACCCTCATGTCGCCGGTGGACTGCCCGAGAAACAATTTTATGCCAGGCACATTTGTGTAGTCAATGCTGCGGAGCGTGTCAAGGTTGTCCACTGTCGCTCCTATGTAGAATGAGTAATTGACAAACGAGTTTTCGGCAGCTATGTTGAATTTCTCCTCGAGAGCCTCGTGTGTAGTAGTAGTCGGCTTGCAGTTCGGCATGTCGATATACGATGTCACGCCACCCGCAGCCGCAGCAATGCTCTCTGTGCGTATGGTCGCCTTGTGTGTAAGCCCCGGCTCGCGGAAATGCACATGCGTGTCGATTACACCCGGTATGAGGAGCTTTCCGCCCAGGTCTTCAACAGCTTTTAGGTGTCCGTTGTACAGACCGCACCCGACAGTTTCGATGAACTGGCCGTTGATTATCACGTGGCCGATAAACTGTCGTCCTTCGTTGACTATCAGCGCATTGTCGAGAACAAATCGTCTGCTTGCCATACTCGTTTTGCTGAATTTATCGCGTTAAAGCTTGCCGGCAATGCTTTTGAGCCGCAGCTTTATTACGCCAAGGACAGCCTCGCCGAAAATGCTGCCGCTCATCTTGGACGTGCCAAGCACCCGGTTGACAAAGACGATAGGGATTTCCACTATCTTGAACTTGCGCTTGAACGCACGGAACTTCATCTCAATCTGGAACGCATACCCCTTGAAATGAATGTTGTCAAGGTCGATGCTCTCCAGCACCTTGCGCCTGTAGCAGACGAAGCCTGCAGTCGAGTCCCGCAACGGCATCCGTGTGACAAAACGCACGTAAGCTGATGCATAATAAGACATTAGCACACGACCCATAGGCCAGTTGACCACGTTGACACCGGAAATATACCGCGAGCCGATAGCTACGTCTGCACCGTCGTCATGACACGCATGGTATAGCTTGGTCAGGTCAGCCGGATTATGCGAGAAATCGGCATCCATCTCGATTACATAGTCGTAACCATGTGCCAGAGCCCATTTGAAGCCCTCAATGTAAGCAGTCCCGAGACCCAGCTTGCCGGCACGGCGAAGCATGTCAATGCGTCCTGGATATTCCGCCATTTTCGCCGAGACTGCATCCTGTGTACCGTCCGGGGAATTGTCGTCAATCACGAGTACGTCAAAGCCATCCGCCAAAGCCATGACCGTGTCAAGCATTCGCGCGATGTTCTCAATTTCGTTGTATGTCGGTATGATGACCAATACGTCGCTCATCGTCGGGCAAATTTGTGGTTGCAAAGTTAACTATTATTTCGCACACCCGCGTTATTTATCAGGCAAATATTGAAGACTGAAACTGTTGCGGATGCTGTTTTAGGAGTAACGGCATTGCAACATCCGCAGTTCATGGCGGTAAAGCAGCACGACACGCGCATATACGACTCACAAGCGCGAGAAGCACACATAACGTGTGTCTGTTCTCAAGCACGAATAACCAGCTGCATTTTCGGGCTTGTTTGTCTCGAGACAAACAAGGGAGCGGAGTCATAACACGCCTTGCCAGCATCCGCGCCAAATCGCAGAAATAATCCGTGTTTGCTCGCATACGCCGTATAATTGATTGCGAACTCGCGAATTTAACATAATGCCTATTATCATAAATATCGAGTCCCCCTTTGCCTCGGGAGTGTCAGTCCCTGTGGCGGCGCATTATTCGGCGGCTTCGACGGTCCAGCCAAGTTGTTCTTTGAGGTGCTTGATTAACGCGCCGTTCCATTCAGACTTCCAATAACGGCAGACTGCAAATCGTATGCCATCGCCAGATGTCAGTATCTCGTCTTCGTCTAGGAACCAACGCATTCTCTCACTGGTGAAAAATTTCATTCGCTGCTCAATAGCTTCAATTGATGCGACTATTCCTAAGCCACTGCACAGGTCGCTCGGAAAATACTGCTTGAGGTCCTCTAATGTCGCATCTGGCATCTGCTTTAAGAATTGTTCGACTGCCAAATGAATTATGCGGTTCATAGGCAGATATGGGCTTCCGTTCAGCGAGAAATATGCACGACCTTCCCCTCTCCGGCGACCAGTGCTGGGCGGCTGAGGGTTAGTCTCACTATTGTGCATTTCAATAGTGATTGCTATACCTAGATACTTTGCAACGCTTTTCAAGCATTTTATCTTGCGTTCATTGTTCATGCATACGTAAATCCACCACCCATCGGCATACTTTTGCCGTGCTTGCTTGTCACGTTCATCCTTAACTCTGCTGACAAGGCGGAAACCTGCAAACGTTTCTCCGTTGTATTGTGACACACGCTCAAGTCCCATGTGGCGCAATGCTTCAACCATAGTCTGTTGTGCAGAAGGTTCATCTATTACTTTGCCGTCATCAAAGTGCACGGCAAAGCCTTTGTCCCACCTACGTCGCTTGTTCCTTAAATCACACACAGGGTCTACTATTGTAGTTGCAAGGGGTATTGAAACGACTTTGCCAAAACTTTCTATCAGCGATGCATCACGAGAAATACCTATACGTGTGAGAATTCTGTCTGTATATTCAAGTCCTACAGTGATTTTATGCTCCTGACACTCGGTATCAATGTTCGTCGGTACAGAAGCCGCAAACATTGGCAAAATATCTTTTTCCAGAGACTGGGTTACGTATTCCGATATAATCGGCTCTACCCAATCGGGTATCGGATACCCTACTCTCTCACTTAACGCCTTTGTCGCCAAAGCTTGCTCGTAATCTAGTTTCGTTACCATAGTCACTTACTCTATCTGCTACAAAGTTAATCATTATTTCTGGATTTTCGTACATTGCACGAAAAAACATGATTTACGGATATATCAGGGTCAGCTCCGACAAGCAGACCGTAGAGAACCAACGCTTTGAAATCAACAACTTCTGCCGCCGCGAGAACATCACCATAGACGGCTGGATCGAGGAAACTATCTCCGGCACCAAAGCCTACACCAAGCGGCAACTCGGCTCGCTGCTCAAGCGTATCAGAAAGGACGACCTAATCATCTGCGCTGAACTGTCGCGCCTCGGACGCAACCTCTTCATGATAATGGAGATACTCAACATCTGCATGACCAAGGAGGCCAAGGTGTGGACCATCAAAGACAACTACCGCCTCGGCGACGACATCCAGTCAAAAGTCCTTGCGTTCGCCTTCGGGCTGTCGGCAGAGATTGAGCGCAACCTCATCTCCCAGCGCACCAAAGAGGCTCTCGCCCGGTTAAGAGCCGAGGGTAAGACTATTGGTAGAAGCCAAGGTCGACGAAACAATAGTCTGAACAAGAAGTGCGTATTAAAACACGAATACATTATAAGTAATCTCGAACAAGGGGTCTCTATACCTACAATAGCTAAGAAGATTAAGGTAGCACGAGGAACCCTATATCGATACTTAGCATATACTGGAATTAGAGAGCCTGTAAAAGCATCAAATGGACGCTGGCAAAGGGGCATCTACTAATAATGTCCGTTTTCTGAAGACTGACCCGAAAGCTCGTTATCAAGGATACCGGTTCTTTTTTAAGGAGGGATTTTGCTGGATAGATGTAAACTCCATATACCTTAAAGCACGTCTTAAAGGTGTTGGTGTATTTGATGTACTGAGTATGTCTTTGTTTACTCAAACTCAAATACCCGATAGTTATTTTGTTGCGATGATTAACTCTGACTTAATCAGCATGTACGTTGATAATTTCATCAACAATACATCGCATTTTCAAATCAACGATGCAAGGCAATTGCCTATAGTAATCCCCTCTTATGAATTGATTAATCGTATTGTAAGAATCACATCATCAGCTATAACGAGCAAGCAGAAGATACAACAAAATACAAGTCAAGAAATCGCACAAATTCAAGAGCATCTCGACTATATAGTGAAACAGATTTACGGCATCAAATAAACCTGTTTCACCATATCGGCCTGATTTACAAAATTCTACACCACTTCATTTCCTAAATGCATTTAGGAAATGAAGATTGTAGATATTCATAACAAAATCGTCCACCTCTGATTGCAGAGACTCTAACGAAATGTCTGATGTTTCATCTCTCTTTATGCTAATTCCTGTGGTTACAAATTTCACAGACTCAGAAATTGCTGACAATGTTGGAATTATTATAGGCAATTGCCTTGCATCGTTGATTTGAAAAGTTTGAGTGTTATTTATGAACGTATCAACGTAATAACTGAGCAATGTTGAGTTTATAAGCGTGATGATGAAATCTTCTGGAACAGATTCGGTCACACTATATATGCTCATGCTTTTCACATCATTGATGCTACGCTGTTTCTTTCGACATTTGAGAAACGTTGTATTAATATCGCTCCAACACAAACCCTCCCTAAAATAGAATTGAGAATTTCTTACTACAGGCATCCCTTGTCCTTTCTTCCCCGAATTTGTCTTCAGAAAACGGACATTCTCTTTAGACCAGGCTATCGCAAATGGTGTTTCCAGATACCATCTGTTTCCATCCTTGTCTCCTTTGTCATAAGGTACATAGAATTTTTTAGTTGTGTCTATGCCATTTTCTTTTTCTTCATCTGATAGAGCAGAAACGTCAGCCAGCTCATCATCATCGATTATTTTATACAAGTAACCCTGACCGAATATATCACGACCATACTTTTCTTTGAGTGAATCAAATAGAGAAGCTATTTCATTTTCTGATTTTCGAGCCAAAAATTCAGAAACGGAAATATCAGAACTATAATCGGGTATATTCGGTTTGTAGCGTGCTATTACTTCGGCAAGTTTTTTCGGACGAGATGAAATGATATTCTTTGCCCATTTTGAAGAACGTCTTACAGCAATATATTTACCATTATTTGCTGTAGCAAGACCTTGTCCTCCCTCTGTTAGACATCCTAATAAGGCAATGTCTCCTGGTTTAAGGCTTGCTCTATAGCGTTCTAGTTCGGCTTTATTCTTCTCTATATCTCTGGATGTTTTGATTTTATCCCACCATTTATCGTATAATGACTTTACTCTTTCTCCGTACAATTCCCAAATACATAGATTTAGTTTTGTAGGCTTGAAAATTACAGAATTAAGAGTTTTGCGGTATACCGATTGTTTCAACGGGCTGAAAACAATCGGATTGAACAGATTGGAACTGCCGTCTTTGAAAGTCACAAAATAATCCTTAGATTCATCGAATGGAGTATTTACAACTTGCCAAATACAAGTATCTACCATAACCGATTGAAATGGATTGGCAGTGTCAAATACATAGCGCAAATTATGCGATAGCATAAGTTCTCTCATGTTGCGCTTAGTCTGAATTGTCCAAAATGTCTTTGGCGTAATGTATGTAAGAGATGCGCCTGAAGAACAAAGATTTAACCCCTTAAATGTAAATAGATTGTATAGGTCATCAGAAAATCCCAATTCTTGTTTGAACAATTCCTTTGCTTCGGGTGTAATGTCTTTTGTTTGAACATACGGGGGATTGCCGATGACAATGTCGAAGCCGCCGCCATTGGCAAAAACATCGGAGAACCAAGTGTGCCAAAGGAAGAATTTGTCGTTAGCAGAAACGTCCAAATCTGACGGAATATCGATCTGCTTATCGTGGAGTTGACGACGGACATTGTTGATTATTTCATTGAATAGTTTTGCCCGTTCCTGATGGTCGGTAGTCTTGTAATAAGACTTCAGACTTGCACAAAGTCGTTCGCGTTCAGAATCATCCGAATCGAAAAGAGTACGGTTTACATTGTTTTTTGTCAAGTTGCTCAGGTCAATGCCGTTATAACTCTCGAGCAGCGAGTTGCCTTGCATGATTTTGAAGCGTAGGTTTGGCAAAGGAGTCGGTTCTGTCTCTTCTACAATCATCGCGAGCCAAAAGCGCAGACGCGCAATGTCAACAGCTCCGCGATCTATGTCAACGCCATATATGTTTTGTTCCAAGATATGACGTTTCATCTTTTTGGTGTCGGTGTCCGCTTTCATTGCAACATAGAGCTTGGAAAGCAGGTTTACCAAGCCCATGGGGAATGCGCCGGAGCCAATTGCGGGGTCACATATTTTCACTGCTTGGAGCTTCTTGCGAATTTCAAGCATTTCTGCCTTGGTCAAATCCGCCACATCATATCGCTCAACGAGTTTTCTAACAGGTTCTTCAGCTATCTCCGGCAGGCTGGTTTCGAGATAAGCGATTATTGACTCGCGGCACATGTAGGCAACAATCTCCTTGGGTGTATAATATGCTCCTTTGTCTTTGTTGTCCTCGAGCAAGTTCTCGAAAATGCGTCCGAGCATTTCCGGGTCAATGCCGACTTCCGCGTCATCAGCCTCATTCTCGTCAATAGTGAAATTGTAGCTGTCAAGGAAGTCAAACAGTTTCTCGAAAAATTCTGCCGGGAATTTGCACAATTTCGGGTCAACGTCATCTCGCTCGAACAGACCGCCGTTAAGGTATGGTATATTATCGCTACCTGGCAGAGCCTGTGCAGCTTTTATGCGGTAAGGCTTGTCAGTGTTCAAAACCTCGAAGAACAGCGGCTCTAAAACTCCGTCAAGGAAATCATCCTTCTTGTCGGAATTGGCAAAAAGGTCGTGCATATAGTTGCGGTTTCCGTTGAGCCACCCCTTGCGTTGCAGGAAGTAAAGGAATACAATTCGACCGAACATCTTCTTGATGTAGTCGCGCACGAGTTTTTCGTCATTGTCAAACGTGCTGGCAAGCTGGTCATTTGCGTCAGCGATTTTTTGTTCTTTCCATTTACTGCCTTGCTTGACATACCGCTTCCCAGTTATGTACTGCACAAAATCAGCATACAATTCGCGGTATCTGTTGAAGAAGTCGTCGCTGAGCGCCTCTACAGAGAAGGCTTCACGGATGTTCCTGAATGAACGTTCCTGCCGCTGGAGATTGGTAAATCGCTCAATTGGAGTGCGGTAAAAGTTATCGTGTTCTCCGAATACGAAGGTGAAGCGGCGTGGGGCTGTTGCAACATCCTTTATGTCGCAGACAAATGAAAGTCTCCACTCTTTCTTGTCATTGAAAACAACAATGGCGGCATCAAATTCGCCCCAACTCTGATTGATGAATTTGCGGACCAAGTTGCGCAGTCCGACTTTCTTGTGCGCAACAGAAGCATTCGTAATCTCATAATAGAACAATCCGATGCGGTAGGCATCAGAAGTGTCTATAGCACCCATATAATAGCCCTTTTCCGACTCGCCACAATCAGGAATCGGTTCACTCTGAGTTCGCAGTTGAGTTGCGCCAAACAGGTTGTGAAGTATGACTTTCCAAGTATCGCGATTGAATGGCAACTGGAAAACCCTGCGTAGTTCTTCGGCTGTGTATTCGGACATGGCTGTATTTAGATGAAGGTTTCGGAAATTATGATTTTAGGAGTGCCGAGCCGGGTATCCTCTTTGGTCTCCGTCTCGGAATGGTGATATTCTTCGACAAGTTCTGCGATGCGTTGCTGGAGCGTATACTCTTCGCTACGCATCTTTTGTCGGTCGTTCTTATACTCTTTGGATAGCGTTTGGAGTACACGCGGCAGCTTGGAGAAAGTACCTTCTTTGATGTAGTCTCGCAAGACGCTGCAGTTCTTCTTCAGGATGTCATCTTGGCAAACCTGTATGATGCTTCTGAGGAATTTATCTGCGGTCTGGGCAGTTTTGTCAAGGTTCACAGTCTTTATTGAGCCAGCGTCCGTCTGGTCTTGGAGTTCCTGACGGAAACCCTCCAGTGCACAGTTCACATGCATGAAGTGCTTATCAGCTTTTTCTATCGGCACTGGCTGTTCTTCCGGCTTAGCCTTGAGATATTTGACAGCTTCGAGCAAGTCAATAATTTTGGCGCGACTGTCATTTACGATATAAAACTCGGTCTTAATGCGCGAGGAAACAAACACGACCGTCTTGCCCGAGTGTTTGCCAGTCTCACGTATTACGCGGCTCTTCAGGGGCAATGCCTTGATTTTGTGATATAGTTCCCGGTCGTTGGAATACAGATCGCGCAGTTCGCGAAGCAGGGCGATTTTCTTGTCAACAGTATCGCGGACATTGGAATCGAAAAGGCGGAACTCCTTGACGATTTCCTCACGCGAATAGATCTGCGCGTCCTCACCAAATGCAGAGTGGAAACCCTGGAGCTTTATAAGTGCATTCTTGTACAGCTTAATCTCCTTGTCGCCTTGCGACGATGGGTAGAACATATAGTTGTATATATTCTCTGCAACAGACCCTATTCTGTTCACACGGCCGATGCGCTGCATAAGGCGTGAAGCGTTCCATGGCGAGTCGTAATTGACTATGACATTGGCGCGGTGGAGGTTGACACCTTCCGCGAGCACGTCAGAGGTAATGACTATTGAATAATCGTCCTTTTGTTCCTTTTGAGGTACGTTGGCGTCAAAATTGGCTTTTACCCGATTGAAGACCTCGTTGCGGTTTGCAGCTGTTACGCGAATAACATCTTTACGCCCAAGTGTCTGCGTAAGATACTGGTACAGGTAGTTGACAGTATCAACGCTTTCGGAAAACACTACTAATTTACCTGTCGGGTTTATGTCCTTGGAAATAAATGTGGCAAGGCGTTCAACAAACAGTTTCAGTTTCGGATCCTCTTTTTGCTCTGACCATTTGGCGTTTAGATATTTCAGCAACACTTGGTCGCTTTTGAGCATCTCAAGGAATTTAGGGTCGAAATCTTCGGCATGATACAGCACATCGCTCTTCGAGTAACCATGTTCGCACGCATAATCGAGTATTTCGTCAAGCTCCATGCCTCTGGCCTGAAGACCTTTGATGTTTAAGTCTGGAGCAATAATCACCTTGTCCTCCTCAAACATTTTGATCATATCCGAGGTTATGCGCAGAAGGGTTTGCAGCGATTTCTTAAAGGCATAAAAGCTGCTTTCGAGCCGTTTTACCATGTGGACACGGTAGATGTCGGCAAGGCTCTGTGCAATGTGAACCGCGTTCCTGTACCTTGCTCTCAGTTCGGGCTTGAGAAATTCTATTGCACGATACCGGGCGTATGTGAGGTGTGAAGGAGCGACCTTGTCAGTCAGCGCGGTCAGTGTCGAATAGAACATATAATTCAATGAGTCTGACAACTTGTATGTCAAGTCATTCGGAGGAAGAATTTTCGGAAATACGATACCCTGAACCGCGAGGTCGTGTTTGTAATCAGGGTCATTGAGGATATTATTGCGGGTGCGGCGAATGGTTACTTTGTCAATCACCTTGTTGCGTATAGCCTCGTATATGCTGTCAACATCATTGCTCACATCACGAGTCTCGCGCTCTCGCATCAACTTATTGTATTCTTTTATCAGCGGCGCAAAGAACAGCCTCAGGTTTGAGACTCCGTCTATCGTGCAACGCTGGGCATCTTGAAACAGCAATAACTGGTTCTGCAAGTCCTCTGGACGGTTGTTGAGAGGTGTTGCAGAGAGGAGCATCACCTTCTTCCGGGATAACTTCAACAGTCCCGTATTGGTACATGGAGCCTTGCAAATCTTCTGCAGCTCGTTATATCGCTCAGATGTGTCAGTACGGAATTGATGTGCTTCATCGACAATGATAAGGTCATAATCCTCTTTGTCCCAAAAATTGTCTTGACCTTCAAGAACCTTCGAGAGACTGCCGTTTGTTATGAATTGAGCCTTGCGGTTGATGCCGAACAGCTTGAACGTGTCCTTCCAGTTGCTTTCAAGGGCAGGCGGAAAGACGACAAGAATCTTGGTATTTCTGCCGTTTGCTTCGATGAAACGCTTGGCAATCATGGTGGCAATCATTGTTTTGCCGAGACCCACAACATCTGATAGGAATAGGCCATTGTGCTGCATAAGCATTTGATAGCCTTGGATAACAGCATCTTTCTGGTACTTCAACTCTTTCACGCCATCGGGGAGCTGTATAGTAAAATCGTCCTCGACTTGGTCTCCGAATGCCTCAATCAGAACTTTGATGTATATTTCGTAAGGTGTAGGCTGATAGCCTAAATAGGTATGTTGCTTGTACTTCTCTACATCATCGAGTTTTAATTGAACCGACTCTTTCCATAAGGTCTCAAACTCATTATGGCAGAAATGTACATCATCATAATCCCTCATTGCCACGTTGAGTTCGTATCTTGGAGCTTTGCCCGTGCCAAGACCGGAGTCCGAAATATTAGATGAACCCATTATGACCCACCCGTCTGAATTTGGCGTGTGTTTTTTAGGAAGGCACAAATAGAACTTTGCGTGAAGGTTTTTGGAGGGGTGCAGCCGGAGTTGCAAGCGACCGTCAGCCAAGTCTTCACAAAGCTGGATTATGCCATCCTCGACATCCTTGCTATAATTAGCGTCAATGATGTCCTGCTTAAATTCTTCACTGTATACCTGTTTCGCCTTTTCGGGACTATCCAACATCTCCCACCCGAGATTGTGTTTCCTGAAAATATCGTCAACGTTGATGCCTATAAGTATGCGAATGTCGGAAATGTCGCCCAGTTCCTTGCGCAGCTTGAAATAGCCGGAAGAGCGGAAAAAGCCTACGACAGCCAAAAATCTGTCGAACCCTTTCATCTCATGTGCAATACCTTTTAGCTTCTCGAACAGGGTATTGGATGGCGTATTATTGAAGAACTTAGTACTCATGGCAGTGAGGTTAACGTGTGCTTCTCTTGCTAAGAGAAGTACATCTCCAGATAAGAGGTTGAGTGACAATGCTGATGTGACAATCGATGCAAACCCTTGCCGAAATGTTTTCATGGACTCGCTTGTGAAATGCGCAATATAGAATTTATTTCAAGTTTTATCAAAGTTTATTTGCATGGTTGGGGTTATAAATTGTAACTTTGTGCCATGTACTTCTCTTAGCAAGAGAAGTTTTGGCAAGGGAACAGGTGTAGCCGTTGGGATTTACGGCAGAAATGAGTAATTTTGCAGTGCGGATGCATACGCATCTCGCGTAACAGGTAAAAATCTTCCTACACTATGTCTACACTACGTTTCAAGTGTATCGAACAGGCCTATTCGCACAAGCCGGTGCGGCCGGGCAATTGTGATACGCGGCCTGAGAAAATCTACGGCATGTTCGTCTTTGACCGCCGCAAGATGTTTGAGTACCTTCCGGGCAAGACCTTCGCTGAACTCGTTTCGGCAATCGACAACAAAACTCCCCTTTCACGTGAAACTGCAGATGTCGTTGCCGACGGCATGAAGCGGTGGGCTATCGACTGCGGTGCACGTCATTACACCCACTGGTTTCATCCGTTGACGGGCGGCACGGCGGAGAAGCATGACGCGTTCATAGAGCATGACGGCAAGGGGGGCGTTATCGAGCGGTTCAGCGGCAAGATGCTGGTGCAGCAAGAGCCTGACGCTTCGAGCTTCCCTAACGGCGGCATACGCAACACTTTCGAGGCTCGCGGCTATTCGGCGTGGGACATTTCGTCGCCAGCATTCATACTTGACGGCACGCTGTGCATACCTACTGTGTTCATCTCCTACACGGGCGAAAGCCTTGACTACAAGACGCCGTTGCTGCGTGCGCTGAACAGCATCGACCGCGCTGCTACGCGGGTGGCCCGCTATTTCGACCCCGAGGTGAGCCATGTGACGAGTTTCCTGGGCTGGGAGCAGGAGTATTTTCTGATAGACGAGGCCATATTTGCGGCGCGTCCAGACCTGGTGCTGACGGGGCGGACGCTTATGGGGCATGAGAGCGCGAAGAACCAGCAGCTCGAGGACCACTATTTCGGGGCTATACCGGCGCGTGTGGAGGCGTTCATGCTTGACCTGGAAATGGAGTGCCACAAGTTGGGCATACCAGCCAAGACGCGCCATAACGAGGTCGCTCCCAACCAGTTTGAGCTTGCGCCGATATTTGAGGAGACCAACCTTGCCAATGACCATAACCTGCTGTTGATGTCGCTGATGGACGAGGTGGCGCAGCGGCACAATTTCCGTGTGCTGCTTCATGAGAAGCCTTTTGACGGCGTGAACGGCTCGGGCAAGCACAACAACTGGAGCCTGGGCACAGACAACGGCACGATGCTGTTCTCGCCGGGCAAGTCGCCTGAATCGAACTTGCAGTTCATCACTTTCGTCGCCAATGTGATGGCTGCTGTCCACAAGCATAACGCGCTAATCAAGGCCTCGATAATGAGCGCGACCAATGCTCACCGTCTCGGCGCGAATGAGGCTCCGCCGTCGATTATCTCGATGTTCCTGGGCGAACACCTGTCGCGTATACTCGAAGAGATTGCCAACGACAAGTCGGATATCCTCTCGAAGGCTGACAGCAAGGAGAAGGTGTCGATAGACGTGGCGCAGATACCGCTGCTGGCTCGTGACAACACTGACCGCAACCGTACCAGCCCATTCGCGTTCACGGGCAACCGGTTCGAGTTCCGTGCCGTGGGGTCGTCTGCCAACAATGCATCGGCGATGATAGTCATCAATGCCGCTGTGGCTGACCAGCTGAATACTTTCGCAGACCGTGTGGATGCCCGCACCGCAGCTGGCGAAGGCCTGAACGATGTCCTGCTCGACGAGGTGAAGTCGCTGATACGCGCTTCTGCTGCCATCCACTTTGACGGCAACGGCTACAGCGACGAGTGGAAAGAGGAGGCGGCACGGCGCGGGCTGGATACGGAGGATTCCGCACCGCTGATTTTCGATGCTTACCTGCGTCCTGAATCGGTCAAAATGTTCTCCAACACGGCAGTCCTATCCCCTACCGAACTTGCCGCCCGCAACGAGGTGAAGTGGGAGACATACACAAAGAAGATACAGATAGAGTCGCGTGTCCTGGGCGACCTTGCAGTGAACCATATTCTCCCTGTCGCCATACGATACCAGAACCTGTTGCTTGACAACGTGTCGAAAATAAACGCGCTGTTTGACAAGCCCAAGGCTGTGAAAATAGCGAGCCAGGACATGCAGTCTATAGAGGAGATGTCTGACCACATATCCTCTATTATTACTGTCCGCTAAACATTTCAGGGAGGCGGCAAGGAAAAAGGGCTGATT
>URTA01000045.1 GCA_900550645.1 uncultured Porphyromonadaceae bacterium | reverse complement strand
GCCAAGGCATGTGCGCAAGGCGAGTGCCTTGTAAAGCCAAAACTCAAACTTGCGTTTGGTTTTCTTATCCTCATACGCACAAACGCCCCGGTCAAGGTGACAGCCGTCTATAATCATCGCGTCGCCGCAGCCGCGCGAATCTATCAAATACGGCAGGACACTGGGAATGTCTATTATCTTAAGGACATCTTCCCCGAAGAACGACTGCATGTTGCAGCGGTAGATGGTCTTGGAGTCGTTGTAATCCTGCGTCCACTTTATCGCACGGCAGAAATTCTCCCAGAACACGTGGCGAAACGAGAAGCCCCCGGCGACAAGGCAGCATACATACTGCGATATGTCCGCACAATCCTTGGCAGAATCCAATCTGAGGTTCGGGTTGTAGAAGTAAATCTGTTCGATTGAGCCATTGGGATGCGAGTAATTCATATCAGCAGCCGGTGCGGACACGTTGTCGCTGTCGTTGCACTTGATGTTGACAGCTACGACGACCGGTGTCGAAATCGAGACCGCTGCATCCTCATCACTCGCATTATCGCTGTTCCACTCAAATTTATACGATGAGAACCCGCTGTTGCCGCCAACCAAGAATGGGGTTATGTACGTGGCTCGTCCCCAGCCGTCAACCATTTCTGGATCAAGTATATTGTCTTTGTCGATTTTCGTGCGGGTGGCGCTGTCGCCAATCAGGTTGATGCCGTGGCGCAAGCGGATGGTGTGCGATACAAGGTACACGCCGGCGGGCAGGAATACCTCGCCGGACATCTTCATCTCTACAGCCTTGTTTATAGCCACGGAGCAGTCGTGAGGATTGCCGGTGTTATAGCTTTGCGTGCCGACTACCGCGTCGAACCACTGCGGATAGGCACGGTCGATGTGCCAATAGCCGCTTGCCGCGACTGTGTCCCCGAAAATCTGCGTAATGGGTGCTTCAACCGACGTGAAGTTGCCGACAAGCTTAAGCGGCTGTTCTATCTGCTTGTTGTTAAGTGTAACCAATGCTCCGGCTATCATTCCTCCGTCGAACACCAGCGACACTCCGCTGGCTATCGAGACTGTTTCCACTCCGGCTGCTGCCCTAACTGTGCTTTGAATAATGAACGTCGTGTTCTCCGACGTTTCCAGCTGACTTAAACTCGTCAGCACCTGTCTTACTTTTGATAAAATCATAATTATGAGAGTTTTAAAATTTAACTTGTTCGAAACTGTTCTGGCTTTCCGCTTATCTCGGCATCTATATTAATACGCGCGTTGATGTCGTAATAGTGGAGAAGCAGAGCAAGTTCGTTTATGGCGCGAATATACTGTTTTTCTTTATTGCCTCCAAATTTTTCGCCAAAAAGTTTGCAACACAACCACAACATATTGAACTACAAGTCTTTACAACAGCAAAATATCCACCATGCTCCAAATTGCACACACTGTGAAGCATCGGATTTACTTATGATATGCAAGCACAACCGAATTTTATTTGTACATTTGCAGATGACTTTGCTTTGAAAACAAACCAACACACAGATATATGAGAAAAGGATTAGCATGGTTGCTGCCGGCGGGGTTGCTTTTCGCTTCCCTCAGCGCATCAGCCCAAAGCGTGGCGGTGAAAACCAACCTGCTGTATGACGGCTTTGCCTCGCCGTCGCTCGGACTGGAGTTCGCACTCTCGCGTGACTGGACTTTCGACATCAGCGGCAACACCAACTATTGGGACGTGAACAAGCATGAGTGGCACCATTGGGAGGTAACTCCGGAGTTCCGCTATTGGTTTTGCGAGAAGTTCCAAGGGAATTTCATCGGTGTCAACCTGATGGGCGGCATCTACAATTTTGCCAACATCGGCGGCCTGAAGAAGTTTCTGAACAATGACTTCACGCAGCTGGCAGACTGCCGGGTCAAGGGTTTCGGCGCAGGTGCTGGGTTCGTATACGGACACTCGTGGGTGCTTGGCAAGCATTGGAACCTGGAAGCGGAAATCGGCATCGGCTGGATATACACGCGCTATGACAAGTATGACCTCAAGACGGGCGTCAAGCTGCGCAACGATGCCGTGCACAACTATGTCGGGCCTACCAAGGCTGCAATCAACCTGGAGTATGTTTTCTAATAGACTTCATAATACGACCAAGCAATGAAACGAATCATATCATCAATATTTGTAGCGGCGACTGTGGCAACAGCCTCTGCTGTGGTGTCCGTGACTCCCGGCGACATGAGCATCAGCTCGCTGAATGTAGAGCGTGAGGGCAACGGACTGAACATCTCGTTTGTCATCGATGCCTCGCAGGTCAAGATGAAGTCCAACGAGGAGGTAATCGTCGTCCCCGAAATAACGGACGGCAACCAGACTGTACAGATGTCGCCGGTGACCGTAGCCGGGCGCAACCGCATGTACTACCACCTGCGCAACGACGAGGGGTATGTACGCGGCAAGAACCTGTTCCACAACGGCAAGGATGCTTCATACATCCCATACAGCGGCAGCGTGCCTTACCGCCAGTGGATGAACCTGTCGCAGCTGCGGCTGACATACACATACGCCGGTTGCGCCAACTGCAGTGTCGGCGGCTCGGCAGACCAGTCGCTGGCAACGATAGACATGCGGCCGGCGTTCTTTGACGCTGAATATGTCTACACACGCCCGAAATCAGAGGGCATCAAGAGCCGCAAGGAGAGCGGCAGCGCATACGTTGATTTCCCGGTGAATGTGTCGGACATCGACCCGGAGTTCCGCAACAACGCCTCGGAACTGGCAAAAATTTCGCAGACTATCGACCGCGTACGCAATGACCGGGACTACACCATAACCTCTATATTCATCAAGGGTTATGCATCTCCCGAAGGGCCATACGACCACAATGAGAAACTCGCCAAAGGGCGCACGGAGTCGCTGGTAGGTTATGTCCGCGACAGTTATTCGCTGCCGCGTTCCGTCAAGTTCACGTCGGCATACGAGGCTGAGGACTGGGACGGTCTGCGCAAGTGGGTAGAGACTTCCGACCTGGAGAGCCGCGACGGCATCCTCGCCATCATCGACGATGCGTCGCTGACACCAGACGAGAAGGACGCCCGCATCAAGCGTGAGTTTCCCGAGGAATATCCTTTCTTGCTGAAGAATGTATATCCCACGCTCCGCCATTCGGACTACACGGTCAACTATACGGTACGTGAGTTTACTGACGTTCAGCAGATTGTAGGGCTGGTGCGCACCGCGCCGCAGAAGTTGGGACTTAATGAGTTCTACCTTGCTTCGGAGACGTTCACGCCGGGGTCAGACGAGTTCAACGAGGTGTTTGAGACAGCAGTGCGTATGTACCCGGACGACGAGGTGGCAAACTTGAACGCCGCCAACGCCGCCATGAGCCGAGGCGACATGGTTTCAGCCCGCAAATACCTTGACAAAGCCGGCAACAGCGGCGCGTCCAACTATGCACGCGGCATTTATGAGGCGCTGAACAAGAATTTCGAGGCAGCTATCCGCTGGTTTGACAAGGCTAAAGGTGTGCCACAAGCCGCAGAAGCAGCCAAACAGGCACGCCTGTGCATCGAGCGACCCGAAGGCAAGGTGATCATCACCGAGGCCAAGTGACAGACCGTACAAACTAAACAACAGGAACGCGCCACATCGGTGCGTTCCTGTTGTTATATGTGTGCGTGAAATCAGTTGCCTGAAGCCGCAGACTTTGAAGAGCGGCGGCGAGTAGTTGTCGGTGCGGGAGCAGCCTCCTCGGGCTTCTCCACACCTGCAAGCACGCCGTCTATCATTATGCGTCCGCAATATTCGCAGACGATGATTTTCTTGTGCATTTTGATTTCGAGCTGCCGCTGCGGCGGGATTCTGTTGAAGCAGCCGCCACAGGCATTACGCTGCACAGTGACGATGCCCAGACCGTTGCGGGCATTCTTGCGTATACGCTTGAAAGCATTGAGAGTGTAGTCGTCGATTATGGCTTCGAGTTCCTTCGCCTTTTCGCGGATGTCCTCTTCCTGCTGCTTAGTCTCGTTGACGATGCTGTCGAGTTCCTCGCGTTTCTCGGCCAGGATATGCTCATGGTCAGTAATCTGCTCCTGCGCGTCGGCTATCTCGTTTCTCTTCTCCTCCTGCTTGGCCAATGCCTCGCGTATGTTCTTTTCAGCGAGTTCTATCTCGAGGTTCTCATATTCCTTCTCTTTCTCGAGAAAGGTATATTCGCGGTTGTTGCGGACATTGTCCATCTGCTGGTCATATCTGGCAATCTTGTTGCGGCGGTCGGCGATTTCACCGGTCTTCTGCACGGTGAACTGCTTGAGTTCCTCGATTTCCTCGGTGTGCTTGGCGATGCGAGACTGGAAGCGAGCGATTTCGTCCTCGAGGTCCTTGACCTCGTACGGAAGCTCACCGCGCAGGAAGCGTATCTTGTCGATTTCCGAGAGGTACGTCTGCAGCTGGTAGAGCGCTTTGAGCCGCTGCTCCACACTGTGTTCTTTCTCTGATTTGTTGTCTGCCATAAGATGATGTTATGCTATCTGTTATTAATTACAATTATTGGAAGCGTCACGGCTCACAAGACCCCTATCGGGTTGCGATCCGACTCCGCCGTATGCGTCACCAGATCGGGGAACTGCTCGCGGAGTATGCGGGCAAACAGCTTGCGGGCGCAGACCTCGCTCTCATAATGGCCGATGTCGGCTATCATGATGTCTGAGGCGTGGCTGGTGAAGTCGTGGTACTTGATGTCGCCGCTTACGTATATGTCAGCGCCGGCGGCCTTGGCCTGGGGTATGAACTCCGCGCCGCTGCCGCCGCACAGAGCCACCCGGCGAATGACGAGCTGCGGCGACTGCGCGGAATAGCGCAGGGCCTTGACCTCGAATGTCTCCTTCAGGTGGCGGAGGAACTCGATGGCTGGTGTTGGCGAAATGCTGCCCACTATCCCGAGGCCGGTGCTGCCGTTGCCGGTTGGTGAGGGGGACAGCACCTCGCAGTTTTCGAGGTGCAGCATACGCGCCATTTCACTGCTTACGCCGCGCGAAGCGCAGTCCAGGTTGGTATGTGCCGAGTATATCGCCACACCGCCGCGCAGGGCTGTCTCAACGATGCGCATCACGGGCGTACGCCCGGTGATGCTCTTTAGCCCCCGGAACAGCAACGGATGGTGCGTAATGATGAGTTCGCACTTGCGATCCAGAGCTTCCTGAACCACGTCTTCCGTCACGTCGAGACACAGCATTACTGCGGTCACGTCGTCATCGGCATGCCCTATCTGTAACCCACTGTTATCATAATCGAGTTGCAGTGACAGTGGGGCGAACTGCTCGATGGCTGATGTTATAGTGTTTAGTTTCACGTTTCGTGGATGAGAGGGTCGGTGTTATGTCATTTGCTCTCCATGGGGACAATGCGCAAGCGCAGCTCCTCGAGCTGGCTGTCATCGATGGGCGAGGGAGACTCGTTCATCACGTCGCGGCCGGAGTTGTTCTTCGGGAAGGCGATTACATCACGAATAGTGTCAAGGCCGGCAAGTATCGACACGAAGCGGTCGAAGCCCAGGGCAAGGCCTCCGTGGGGCGGCGCACCGTACTTGAATGCGTTCATCAAGAAGCCGAACTGCTCCTGAGCGCGTTCCGGCGTGAAGCCTAGCAGCTCAAACATTGTGTCCTGAAGTTTCGCATCGTGGATACGTATTGAGCCGCCGCCGAGTTCCGTGCCGTTGACGATGATGTCGTAAGCCGTAGCGCGAACCTTACCCGTGTCGCTGTGCAGCAAGGGTATGTCGTCCGGGTTGGGCGATGTGAACGGGTGGTGCATGGCGTAGTAACGTTGTGTCTCGTCGTCCCATTCAAAGAGGGGGAAGTCAACCACCCAGAGAGGAGCGAACACGTTTCTGTCGCGCAGCCCGAGACGGTTGCCCATTTCGAGGCGCAGCTCGCAGAGCTGTTTGCGGGTTTTGTCTGCCGAGCCGCTCATCAGCAGGAGCATATCGCCGGGCTTCGCGCCCATGCGCTCGCCCCATGCGCGGAGGTCGTTGTCGCTGAAGAACTTGCCGACAGAGCTCTTGATGCTGCCGTCCTCTTCAAACTTGACATATACGAGGCCTTTCGCGCCTACCTGCGGACGCTTCACAAATTCGGTGAGCGCATCTGTCTGCTTGCGGGTATAGCCGGCACAGCCGGGAGCGCAGATGCCGACAGTCAGCTCGGCATCGTCCATCACCTTGAAGCCCTTGCCTTTGACCATGTCGGTGATTTCGACAAACGGCATGCCGAAGCGAATGTCCGGCTTGTCGCTGCCGTAGAGGCGCATGGCGTCTGCCCATGTCATGCGAGGGAACGGCTCGGTGAAGTCTATCCCCTTGACATACTTGAATATGTGCTTGACCAGTCCTTCGAACATCTGTATCACGTCTTCCTGCTCCACGAAGCTCATTTCGCAGTCTATCTGCGTGAACTCAGGCTGGCGGTCAGCGCGGAGGTCTTCGTCACGGAAGCATTTGGCAATCTGGAAATAACGGTCGAAGCCGCTGACCATAAGCAGCTGTTTGAACAGCTGCGGACTCTGCGGCAGGGCGTAGAACTCGCCGGGGTTCATGCGAGAGGGAACCACGAAGTCGCGTGCGCCCTCGGGGGTGCTTTTCACCAGCACCGGGGTCTCGACTTCGAGGAAGTCGTTGGCATCGAGGTAACGGCGTATCTCAAAGGCGATGCGGTGGCGCAGCTCGAGGTTCTTGCGCACTGCGGGGCGACGCAAGTCAAGATAACGGTATTTCATGCGCAGGTCGTCGCCGCCATCGGTATCGTCCTCGATAGTGAACGGAGGTATCTCGCTCGTGTTGAGTACGTTGAAGCCGTCGGCAATGATTTCTATCTCGCCCGTGGGGATACTGCTGTTCTTGTTGCTGCGTTCAGCCACAGTGCCAGTCACCTGAAGCACATATTCACGTCCGAGGTCGTTGGCGCGGCTGCACAGTTCCGGGTCAATCTCGTTGTTGAACACTATCTGGGTGATGCCATAGCGGTCACGCAGGTCTATGAAAGTCATGCCGCCCATCTTGCGGATGCGCTGCACCCAGCCCGCCAGACGCACTTTCTTGCCGGCATCTGCGAGGCGCAATTCGCCGCACGTGTTATCTCTGAACATAATCTAAGTAGTTGATTCTGTGTTTGTTCTCTATTTATGAACCGTCAGGGCGCGGACGAGCCGAAGCCTACCGTGTCCTGTGCGTTGTTTAACACGCAAAGTTACAACTTTTTATGCTCGTGTGCAAGTGCAGTCACGCCGTTTTTTGCTACTTTTGCATCACCAACCGTTTTACAAATGATTACAGCAGCCGTTTTCGCATTATCGCTCGCCGCCTCACAGCCGCAAGGCGGCTCTACAGCACAACAGGAAGAACTGCCGGCAAACCTGCGCCGCGACTATGTGCAGATGGCGGATTCCGCCGACTGGTACATCGCCCGCGAGATGTGGGTCGATGCCAAGCGGTGCACTGTCGATGCCCTCCGCCGCGACCCCTCAAATTTCAACAACGCGCTCCTGCTCTCCAACCTGGGCATAATCAATACGCACCTCGGCGACGTGGAGGAAGCGGTGTCTAACTTCTCGCTCGGGCTGTCAATAGCCCCGGCTTCGACCACCCTTCGCGCCAACCGCGCCCGCGCATACCTGTCGCTGGGCAAGTACAGCGAAGCCCACGACGACCTTGCCGCAATACTCGAAGCAGACCCGGGTGACAACTGGGCCCGCAAAATGTACGGCGTGACATGCCTTGCCGACGGCAACAGCGAGGAAGCACTCGCGCAGTTCCGCAAGATTGAAGAGCCGGATGCAGACACGCTGCGCATGATGGCGCAGATAGCCGCCGGCAACAACGACACCGACTACGCGCGTACATTATATGACCGCCTCGTGGAAACGTCGCCGAGCGACGAGTCTTATTTCGACCGTGCCCTGTTCCTCATATCCACAGAGGAGTACCAGCTCGCCGGCGACGACATACGCGAGGGGCTGAAACTGTCGCCGCGCAACGGCGACCTGCTGCTGCTGCGAGCATACATACACTCGGTGATGCACGAAAACGACATGGCGGAAATGGACAAAAAACTTGCCGCCGAATACGGGGCTGACACAAAGTTGTTTAACACCCTCTTCCCCGCATCTCGCAAGCGCAAGTGAGCACGGAGCTATTGCACACGTCGGCAAGATTGACTAAATTTGCAGTCCCAATAAAAGACGCAAGAATCCATTGACACCGCTTCTGCTGCATATTGAGTACCTGTTACGGTCACACGACTGCGTGATTGTCCCCTCACTGGGCGCATTCATTGCCAGCCGCCGCCCTGCTTGTTTCAACAGGCAGGCTGCCGTGATACTCCCGCCGTGCACAGAAATAATGTTCAATGCGTCTATAACCAACAACGACGGACTGATAGCCAACTCCATAGCGCGGCGCATGGATATGCCCTACCCGCAGGCGTTGGCGCAACTCGATGCCTGGACTGCGGAACTGACCGCACAGCTGCACAGCGAGCGGCAGGTGAACCTGGGCAGCCTGGGCAGCCTTTCGCTCGGCGATGATGACAACATCATCTTCACCCCCTCGGCTGAGAGCCGCATCACGGCGGAACACTCCGGGCTGGCAGCAATCGCCATGAGCAGCGGCAAAAAAGAAGAGGAGACAGCTCTCACCAAGCAACCCATGCGGCTGCGCTCCGACAAATACTATTATATACCCATCCACAAGACATTCGCCCGTGTGGCTGCGATGTTCGTAATAGTATTTACTATGGCACTGCTCTTCATCACGCCGTCTTCAGTCACCGACGCGACGCGCCAGGACTGCGCCTCTGTGCTGCCCATGGCCGTAGACCACGGCAAGAAGGCAGCGGCGAAGCCGGCAGCTGCGCCCGCAAAGACAAAAGCGGCAGCAACAACAGATGTCGCGAAAGCTGAACCGCAGACAGAGCAGTACCATTTGGTGGTCGGGACATTCACCGATGCCGACGAGGCAGCACGCTTCGTGCAGCGTCACAGCGGCTCGGGCTACGAGCTGCGCACGGTAAGCGGCACACGCTACATACGCGTGACTGCCGCCCGCAATGCCGACAAGAAAGCCGTCGTTGAGCTGCTGCAGTCCGAAGACATCAAAGGAGCGTTCCCTGGAGCGTGGGTGTGGAAAAATTAATGCGCCGCATACAGTGCTGACAATTAGAGTGTTGTCAGAAAAGTGCAAAAATAGGGCAAAAAATTTGGCTGAAAAATTTGCACAGTCCGGAAAAAGGCAGTAACTTTGCAACGCAAAACGGGGGACACCCCTTGAGAACATTGACAAAATGCGAAAATAGCTCAGTTGGTAGAGCACGACCTTGCCAAGGTCGGGGTCGCGGGTTCGAGTCCCGTTTTTCGCTCAATTCTTGCAGATTAACTTGTCTAGGTGGCGGAATTGGTAGACGCGCTACTTTGAGGGGGTAGTGGCCGTTTTGGCTGTGTGAGTTCGAGTCTCATCCTAGACACCGTGGAAATGGGGGGTATTAACTGGCGTTAATACCCCCCATTTTTATTTCCTGACAGCCGCATCTACAGCAATATGCACGTAGAACAGCTGTTACAGTTTCATTATGGCTAAATAACAACAAAATAATATGTTACGCAAGATTTCGCTTTTCACAGCATGCGTATTCACGGCACTGACACTCGCTGCCCAGACAGAGCCTATCGACACAGTGCCGTCAACAGACCTCGCCGAGATAGTAATCGAAGCTCCGAAAGTGATACGCAAGGCAGACCGCGATGTGTTCTACCCCTCGCAGAGTGCCGTCGATGCCTCTAAGAACGGTCTGCAACTGACTCGCAACCTGATGATCCCCACCCTGTCGGTAAACGACATAAATGGGTCAATCACCTCCGCCGGGCAAGCGGTGGAGGTACGCATCAACGGACGCAAGGCCACTATCAAGCAAGTGCAGGAGCTTCTGCCGGAAACCATCAAGAAAGTGGAGTGGATAGACAATCCAGGACTGAAGTATGACGGCGCAAACGGCGTGCTGAACTTCGTGGTCTCCAACCCGGACAAAGGCGGCTCGCTGATGCTGAACGCCAAGCAAGCCCTCAACACGAGCTGGGGTGAGTATTTCGGCTCGCTCAAGCTGAACTACGGCAAGTCGCAGTGGGGACTGTCATCGCAATACAAGCTGACCAATAAGGTAGGCTTGCACCGCGAGTATACTGAGACATTCACGTACCCTGACGGTTCGAAACTCACCCGCGAGGAAACACCCATAGGAGGACATGCCGATGACAACAACGGCCAGCTGTTCCAGCTCGACTACAGCTACATCAAGCCGGACACCACGGTGCTGTATGTCGCCGTCGCCGGAAACAAGAGTTTTTCCCAAGGCCAGCTGTTCGAGGGACTTATGACGCTCAGCAACAGCCCGGACAAGATACGGCTGCGCGACTACAACATGGATGACGGCTTCACGCCTAATCTACGCGCATACCTTGAGCAGCATTTCGCGCACAACCAGCTCATAGCCATCGACTTCAACAGCGAGTTCTATAACGGCCACACCCGCCACTCATACATCGAGAGCGACGAGCTGACACATAAACAGATAACAGACGTGAACACCTCGATACACGACCGCAACCAGATGTACAGCGTCGAGGCGGACTATATCAAGCGTTGGGACAACTCCTCGCTGACCGCCGGCGCGTCATACACCGCCAACCGCAACCGCTCGACATACGAGAACCTCGACAACGCGCTCTTTCACCAGCGGCAGGACTACATGTACCTGTTCGGCGAATATATGCAGCGCATCAACCGTGTGACGCTCACCGCCGGCGTGGGAGCGCAGTACACATCGTTCAAGTTCCGCGAGACCGGTCAGGGCAATGACTCGTGGCATTTCCGCCCGCAGTTCTCCGTGTCATACTCGCTCAACCGGACATCGCATTTCCGCCTGTCGTTCAGGACGTGGCAGAACGCCCCCTCGCTGGCAGAGACCAACATCACGCCGCAGCAGACAGATGGTTTCCAGTGGACAGTCGGCAACCCGAACCTGAAGACATCGTCATCATACATGCTTACACTGCGCTATAACTTCACGTTCCCGCGTGTGATGGGTACATTCGGCGTGCGGGCATTCACCAGCCCCAATGCCATAACCAAGTACCTGGAATGGCAGGACGACCGTCTCGTGACCTCATACGAGAACAGCAAGGGACTTCAGAACCTGACGTTCACCCTCTCGCCGCAAGTGGAAATCATCCCCGACTGGCTCATGGCAAGCGGCACACTGGAGTATAAGATTGAGCGCATGAGCGGCAACGGCTACCGCCTGTACAACCACAACTGGTGCGGCATGGTCGATGCGATGGTGCAGCACTGGGGCTTCTCGCTCATGGCTCGATACGCCAAAGCGCCGAAAAGCCTGTGGGGCGAAGTGCTGTATTGGGGCGAATCGTTTTCACTTCTCTCGCTCGCCTACGACTGGCACGGCTGGCAGTTCAACGCCGGCGTGTACTGTCCGTTCACAAAATACGACCAAGGGACACGGTCGCTCAACCGCTACAACACCAACGAGAAGCATACGCGCCTTGACATCGCGCCGATGCCCTTTGTCAGCATCAGCTACAACGTGCAGTGGGGACGGCAGAAGCGCAGTGCCGAGAAGCTCGTCAACGCCGGCGGCAGCGTAGACCGCTCGACAGCAGGAGGCCGCTGATGCGTCTGCTTGTGTTAAAATAATATCCGCCAGCGGATTAACATATACAAAACTGCAATTATCCGTCTTCCGCGCTGAACTATACAGCTGGCAGTGTTGTTGACACTACGAAAGAAGATAGATTTTTGTTCATTAAGTTTTAGTAATTAGACGGGAAACATCCGTGTATTGAAAGCGGCTGCTCGCGAGAGTTGCCGCTTTTGCTGTATGCCGCCCTTAGGCGGAAACATGGCGGTTGCGTATGTGCCGGGAATTTAGTACTTTTGCAGATGCTCCGGGCTTTGTCGCCCTGGGCTTTTATCAGCATCTCACAACGATATGGCGCAGGAAAACAACGAGATTTTCGACATACCGGCATCTGACGGTATCGCAGAGTACGGCAGTGACTCCATCAAGACCCTTGCATGGAACGAACACATACGCCGCCGCCCCGGAATGTACATAGGCAAGCTGGGCGACGGCTCACACTCCGACGACGGCATATATGTACTCATCAAGGAGGTCATAGACAACGGCATCGACGAGTTCAACATGGGCGCCGGGAAACGCATCGAAATCGAAATCAGCGATAACCGGCGCGTGTCCGTGCGCGACTACGGACGCGGCATACCACTCGACAAGGTGATCGACGTGGCTTCGAAAATCAACACCGGCGGAAAATTCGACAGCAAGACATTCCAGAAGGCCGTCGGCCTGAACGGCGTCGGCCTGAAGGCGGTCAATGCACTTAGCGAAGACTGCACTGTGGAGAGCGTGCGCAACGGCCAGAAAGTGACCATTGAGTTCAATAAGGGTGAGCTGACACGCGACAGCGGCATTGTGCCTACAACGGAGGAAAACGGCACGCGGGTGACGTTCACCCCCGACGACACGCTGTTCCGTGGATTTGCATACCGCATGGACATTATCGAGACGATGGTGAAAAATTACACCTACCTCAACGCAGGTCTGAGCATCTACCTCAACGGCAAGAAGTACTGTTCGCGCCACGGCCTGCTCGACCTGCTGACAGACAACATGACCTCCGAGCCGCTCTACCCTATCATACACCTGCAAGGCGACGACATCGAAGTGGTGCTGACACATACCAACCAGTCCGGCGAGGAATACTACTCATTCGTCAACGGACAGCACACCACCCAGGGCGGCACGCACCTGACAGCGTTCCGCGAACACCTGTGCCGCACCGTCAAGGAGTTTTCCGGCAAGGGGTATGAGTTCTCCTACATCCGCAACGGCATTGTAGCGGCGATTGCAGTCCGCATACAGGAGCCTGTGTTCGCGGACTCAATCAGACGCAAACTCGGGAGCAAGGAAATCGCGCCAGACAGCCCGGTGACGGTCAACAAGTTTATCGGCGATTTCATCAAGAAGGAGCTGGACGACTACCTGCACCGCAATACGGACGTGGCAGAAGCCATGCTCTCCAAGATTGCTGCAAGCGAGAAGGAGCGCAAGGCGATAGCCGGCGTCACCAAACTGGCCCGCGAGAAAGCGAAGAAGGTGAGCCTGAACAACCGCAAGCTGCGTGACTGCCGCGTGCATTACAACGACGCTGTCAAGCCGTCGGCCAAGGAGGACCGCCGCGACGAGACATCCATATTCATCACCGAGGGCGACTCCGCCTCCGGAACAATCACCAAGGTGCGCAACGCGCAGACACAAGCCGTGTTCTCGCTGCGGGGCAAGCCGCTCAACTCCTACGGCAAGACCCGCGAGGTGGTATACAAGAACGACGAGTTCAACCTGCTGCAAGCCGCGCTCAACATCGAGGGCGGCATCGACGGGCTGCGCTACAACAAGGTTATCATCGCCACCGATGCCGATGTGGACGGCATGCACATACGTCTGCTCATCACCACATTCTTCCTCATGTTCTTTCCCGACCTCATCAAGGAGGGGCATGTCTACATATTGCAGACACCGCTGTTCCGCGTGCGCGACAAGAAAAGCACGCGCCGCGCAGGAGGAAAGCGCAAGCGTGCCGCCACAGACGAGGGCAAGGACACTATCTATTGCTATACCGACGAGGAGCGCGTCGCAGCAATCGAGAAGTTTGGCAACAATGCCGAAATCACACGATTCAAGGGCCTGGGCGAAATCAACGACAACGAGTTTGCCGAGTTCATCGGCCCGAACATGAGGCTCGACCCCGTGCTGCTCGACGAGAACATCTCGCTGAAAAAGGACCATACGATAGCCGACCTGCTCGAGTTCTACATGGGAACAAACACCATGACACGGCAGAATTTCATAATCGACAACCTTATAGTCGAGGACGATACAGAACTATGAGAACTACATTCTTTGCCGGGAGCTTTGACCCGTTCACCCTGGGACACAAGGATATAGCCGACCGGGCGTTGGCGATGTTCGACCGCCTGGTGATAGGCATAGGCTACAACGAGCACAAGGCCGGGCGCAGAAGCCTGCCGGAGCGGATAGCCGCTATCGAGAGGATATACGAGGGCGACAGCCGCGTGTCGGTAGTCCCCTATACCGGGCTGACGGCAACTGCCGCAGCCGATGCCGGCGCGTGCTGCCTGATTCGCGGAGTGCGCGACACACGCGATTTCGAATACGAGAAAGCGATAGCAGAGGTAAACCGCCGCCTGTTCGGCATCGAGACGGTGCTGCTGTTTGCCGACCCCTCGCTGTCATTCGTCTCAAGCTCGATGGTGGCAGAGCTGGAACACCACGGATACGACGTGTCGCAGTTCCTCCCCCGCAAATGACGCGCCCACGTTAAACTGACAGCGGCACTACACACTCTAACCGAAAAACAGACACAACCCGATATATGAAAAGAAAGCTGATATTCCCGGTTGCCGCAATCGCGGCTTTGGGCACGCTGGTGTCCGTGGGACAACATAACGCCAACACCAAGCTGCGCATGGCGGAAGCCGCTATCGCGCAGCTGTATGTCGATACAGTCAACGAGGACAAGGTCGTGGAGGATGCCATACGCGGCATGCTCAACGAGCTCGACCCGCACTCCTCCTACTCCACCGCCGAGGAGACACGCGCACTCAACGAGCCGCTCAACGGCAAGTTCAGCGGCGTGGGGATAATGTACAACATGAACAACGACACGCTGTATGTCCTATCCACCGTTGCCGGAGGCCCGGCCGAGAAAGTGGGCATGCGTGCCGGCGACCGCATCATATCTGTCAACGACTCGGTGATAGCCGGCGTGAAAATCTCCACTCGCGACATACAGCACAAGCTGCGCGGGCCGAAAGGCACACATGTAAACGTCACCGTGCTGCGCCGAGAAGCCGGCACTTCAGACACAGTGCAGTTCAAGATAACACGCGACGACATACCCATCAACAGCGTGGATGCCGCATACATGGTTGACAGCAAGACCGGCTTCATCCGCCTGAACAAGTTTGCGGAAGACACCCCAAAAGAGATGCGCGAGGCCATATCCAAGTTGCAGAAACAGGGCATGCAGCAGCTTATTCTCGATCTGGTGGACAACGGCGGCGGCTACCTGAACGCCGCTCCCGACATGCTCGGCGAGTTCCTCGCACCGGGGTCAATGGTGGTCTATACCGAGGGGCGCAACTCACCACGCTACGAACTGAAAGCGTACCCCAAGGGGAAGAAGCCGCTGTTTGCCGACGGCCGCCTGGTGGTAATGGTCAACCAATACTCCGCATCGGCAGCCGAAATAGCCTCCGGTGCGATACAGGACTGGGACCGAGGCGTAATCGTAGGCCGCCGCACATTCGGCAAAGGCCTCGTGCAGCGTCCCATACCCTTCCCCGACGGCTCGATGATGCGCCTGACCGTAGCCCACTACTACACCCCCACCGGCCGCTACATACAGAAGCCTTACGACAAGGGAAACAGCAGCAAGTACGCGCAAGACATACTCGACCGCCTAAACAGCGGCGAGCTGATGCACGCCGACTCCGTCAAACAGGTTGACTCGCTGCGTGTCAGCACACTGCGGCTGCACCGTCCGGTATACGGAGGCGGAGGCATCTCCCCTGACCGTTTCGTGGCTCTCGACACCATGGCTTACACCAAGTATTACCGCAACGTGGTCGCCAAGGGAGTGCTGAACCGCTATGTGGTCAACTATGTAGACAAGTACCGCAAGGACATCAAGAAGAAATACCGCAACGACGATGACTTCGTGCGCACGTTTGAGGTCAGCGACGGCATGATAGCCGACCTGCGCACCATGGCAGAGCAGGAGAAAGTGGAATACAATGCAGAGCAGGAAGCGCAGTCATTGGACCTGTTCAAAATGATAATCAAGGCTCTAATCGGCCGTGACACATTCACTCAGGAAACATATTTCAAGGTCTACAACGCATACGACCCCATATTCCGCGAGGCTCTGCGTGTCATCAACAGCGACGACTACGACACCATATTGCCGCCGTCAGCTCACTGACACGCCAGTAATTACCGAAACGACATAATATCAATCTATCAGTGATGATTACAGGGTTTCGCCCACATCTGACAGCACTGCTTGCCCTTGCCCTCGCGGCAGCGACTGGCAGTGCCGATGTCATGGCTCGCCGTCCGTCACGGATGCCGCGCTACACGCACGACAGACACCTGCACCGCAACCCAGGGTCATACCCATATCTGGAAGACGAGGACTTTGAAGGCTTCCGGCACAACGACCCTATGCGTGTCCGCGAGCCGGCAGAGATAATGGCTGCAATGGACTCCATAGAGATCAAACTCCCGGTATGCAACCCGTTTCAAGCCCCGCTCATCTTCAGCGGATATATGCAGCCGCAAGAGCGCAATATACAGGTTGACACGGTGCTGCGCTACACTGCCCCGTACATTTCCACCGACGGCGAACCGACCTATACCGCACCTAAACCCGCGCTGGAACTGTCACGCGACCTGACCAACGCCATACAGCTCTCCCAGCAAGGGGCATGGATACGGCAACTGTACATGGTGCAGAACACTGCGGCGATAGAATACGGGGCATGGCTGCTGCCCGGACTGCCGGAGCTGCCGCCGGAGGATTACAGCTTCGACGCTTACATTAGCCGTTTGCGGCTGCCGCAGGTGGATGTGGAAAACATCACGCTGTCCAAGCGCAAGATTGACAAGATACACTGGCTGCACGTCCTCAACGGAGGAGTGCAGTTCTCGCAAGCCTTCATCTCGAAAAACTGGTACCAGGGCGGCAACGACCACCTCGCGCTGCTGGTCAACTTCTACTGGAACGTCAAGCTGAACCAGGCATACCACCCCAACCTGCTGTTTGAGAACACCGTAAGCTACAAGCTCGGGCTGAACTCCACGTCGCAGGACAAGTACCACAAATATTCCATAACCGAAGACCTGCTGCAATGGAACATGAACTTCGGCATCAAGGCCCGCAAAAAGTGGTACTACTCGCTCACGGCGCAGTTCAAGACGCAGACACTCAACAGCTATCCGGCTGACAGCGAGACGCGCACGGCGGCTTTCCTCTCGCCGGCAGAGCTGAATGTCGGCGCCGGTATGACATATTCCACCACAGGACGACACAACACGCTGAAGTTCAAGGCTGCACTATCACCGCTGTCGTACAACATGAAAATGTGCTTAAACCACAAAGTTGATGCAACACAGTTCGGCATCACTGACGGCAAGCGCATCCTCAACGAAGTCGGCAGCAGCTCGGAGCTGACACTCGACTGGGTGATAACCTCCAACATTTCGTACCGCTCGCGGCTGTTTGTGTTTACTGACTACGAGAACTACTCGCACGACTGGGAAAACACACTGACGTTTACCATCAACCGCTTCCTCTCCACACAGATTTACGCCCACCTGCGATACGACACCGCCGGCAACGCCAACATACCCGGCTGGCGGCACTGGATGCTCAAGGAGATACTGAGCTTCGGCTTCGCCTACTCATTCTCCACAAAGTGACACTGCGCAGACACCGCCATTGCAACACGATGCACAACAACCAGCTTTTACGCCTCGCAACATCGGTTTTCGTGTCGGCAATAGCCGGCACGTGCGCGGCATATAGCACAGAGCCGGCTGACACCACCACACTCGGCGAGGTGACAGTGACCGCGAGCCGAGACCCTTACGGCAGCGTGATACCGGCACAGAAACTCGACGGCGAGCAGCTCGAAAGGCTAAACAGCCACAATGTCGCGGACGCAATACGTTATTTTTCCGGCGTGCAAATCAAGGACTACGGCGGTGTGGGCGATGTCAAGACGGTGGATATGCGCAGCATGGGGTCAAACCATACCGGCGTGTTCTATGACGGCATACAGCTGGGCAATGCGCAGAACGGACAAATAGACCTGGGCAAGTTCTCGCTCGACAACATCGAGGAGATATCGATGTACAACGGGCAGAAGAGCGAGGTGTTCCAAAGTGCCAAGGACTTCGGCTCGGCCGGGTCAATATACCTGCGCACACGCTACCCGCGCTTCGAAGCAGGCAAGCGCACTAACGTTAACGTGACATACCGCACCGGCTCTTTCGGACTTCAGAACCCGTCTGTGAGAATGGAGTACCGCCTTTCGCCAACAGTGAGCGCATCTGTCAACGGCGAGTTCACCTACGCTTCCGGGCGTTACCGCTTCCGCTACCGCAAAGTGTTCAGCGACGGCACGTTGGCATGGGACACCACAGCAACGCGCCGCAACGGCGACATACATGCATACCGCCTCGAGGCCGGGCTGTTCGGTCGCCCGGAGCGCGGACGGTGGATGGCAAAAGCATATTACTATGACTCGAGCAAAGGCATCCCCGGCGCAATAGTCAACAACGTGTGAAAAAGCTCGCAACGCCAATGGGACCGCAACTTCTTCGTACAAGGCTCTTGGCAACGCGACATGTCCGACCGCTACTCGCTTATGGTCAACGCAAAATACGCACGTGACTATATGCGTTACCTCAACCCGGACACGACACTGATGTATATAGACAATACATTCCACCAAGACGAGGCATACGTATCAACGGCAAACCGCTTCTCGATAATGCGCGGCTGGGATGCCGATGTGTCCGTTGACTGGCAATGGAATCACCTCAGCTCGTCAATGGTGAACTTTGCCTACCCTACCCGCCACACGCTCCTCACTGCAGCTGCCACTGCCTGGAGGCGCGGCGCGTTCAAGGCGCAGGCAAGCGTGCTGGGAACATTCGTATGGGACAGATACACAGTCACCGACGGAGTGGGATACAGCAGCCGCAGACAGTCGTCGCTGGCGCGGTTCACACCGGCGGTGTTCGCGTCATGGGACATTCCCGGGAATACCGGGCTGTCACTGCGGGCGTTCTACAAGCGGATATTCCGCATGCCGACATTCAACGACCTGTATTATACAGACATAGGCAACGCCTCACTGCGCCCCGAATACGTCACGCAATACAACATCGGCATCATCGAGCACCTCGCCCCGGCAGAGTCATGGCTGCAGTCGCTCGACATAACAGCCGACCTCTACCACAACCGCATCTCGGACAAGATAATCGCCGTTCCCAAAGGCACGGGACAATACCGCTGGATGATGATGAACATCGGCCGCGTGCGTGTCCTCGGACTTGACGTGACCGCCTCTGCCACAGCTTCGCTCCCGGCTGGCATAACCCTGCGAGGCCGCCTAAACTACACATGGCAGATGGCTCGCGACTACACAGACCCGACTGACAACGACGGGCGTGCCGGCACTTACCGTGGGCAGATAGCCTACATACCCCGCCACAGCGGCTCGGCTGTCGTGGGCGGCTCTTGGCGCAGGCTCGACCTCAACTACAGCTTCATCTATGTCGGAGAGCGGTACGAGAACTCGAGCAACATACTCCAAAACCGCGTCCAGCCGTGGTACACACACGATTTGTCAGCGAGCTGGCTGCAGCCGCTCGGGCGGACACGACTGAAAACGACACTCGAAGTGAACAACCTGTTCAACCAGCAGTATGAAGTTATCATGAACTACCCTATGCCAGGACGCAATTTCCGACTTATATTCCAGTTTGACCTATGACCGCATTTGCAGGACACCTATTGCGCAAATCCATGCGCCTCGCGATAGTTGCGGCAACTGCCGCTGCCGCCTTCGGCCTGCAGTCCTGCCGCGAGGACGATATCATATTCATCCCCGAGGAAGTGCCAGTTACAACACCTGAATACACATCAGTGACAGGCTTCTACCTGCTCAACGAGGGCAACATGGGTTCCAACAAATGCACTCTCGACTATTTCGACTATTCCACTGGCGTGTACACCCGAAACATATACGGAATAGCCAACCCGGACGTGCCGAAGGAACTCGGCGATGTGGGCAACGACATTGCCGTCTACGGCTCGCGCCTGTATGCCGTCGTCAACTGCTCAAACAAGGTCGAAGTCATGGACGCGGCGACAGCACGACGCATCGGGCAGGTCGAAATACCAAACTGCCGCAGCATAAAGTTTGACAGCGAATACGCATACGTCACCTCATACGCCGGGCCTGTGGTCATTGACCCAGACTACAAGCAGAAGGGGTATGTGGCAAAGGTGAACCTTGCCACCCTCGAGGTCGAAGACCGCTGCATTGTCGGATTTCAGCCTGACGGGCTTGAGATAGTGAACGGCAAGATATACGTATGCAACTCCGGCGGATACACCGTGCCGAACTACGAGAACACGCTGTCGGTGATAGACCTCGCAACATTCCGCGAAGAACGGCGCATCGAAATCGCAATCAACCTGGACGGCATCGTCGCTGACCGCCGTGGGCGGCTGTGGATTTCCTCCCGAGGCGACTACTACAACACGCCGCCGCGCATATACTGCTACGACACCCGCAAACAGCGAATCGAACATGCCTTAGACATACCGGCCAACTCAATGGCTCTGTGCGATGACCTCCTGTACGTAGTCTCATCAACATTCAACTACGGAGACGCGACCAAAGACTATGTGGGAAGCGCAATAATCGACACGGAGACAGGAGAAGTGACACGCCAAGGCATTATAACCGACGGCTCTGAAACACAGTTGCGCAAGCCATACGGCATCGCCGTCAACCCTGAAACGCACGAAATATTCATCACAGATGCACGGACATACGTCAACCCGGGCTACCTCTACTGCTATACACCCGAGGGAGAATACAAATGGCGTGTCCGCACCGGCGACATTCCTGCCCACTTCGCCTTTACCGGCGACCGCCACGGCTCTTTCATTTAAGATTTGACGAAGGCGCAAAAGTCCCCAACCCGCGCCC
>URTA01000044.1 GCA_900550645.1 uncultured Porphyromonadaceae bacterium | reverse complement strand
TCGCCGACTTGAGGCGCAGGGCCGCGCGGGAGACAGGAAGCTGTCGCCGCGCGGCCCTTGCTGTCTTCCCTGCCCCCTGTCCCGCGGCCCGCGGCGGCAGGCCTCGGGGCAATGCCGCCCCGTCAGGGCCGGGACCCAAGGCCCGGCGTCAGGACAACCCGGCCGCCGACGGCTGTAACGGCGGCTGCTCCCATTAACCCCCTGGGTCTTATGGAGGACGCTAAGCCTTTTGGAAAAGAGGCTGGCGGGTGTGTGGGTGCTATTGGATCAATATGAAAAGCATGACTTGCCGAATCTTCGTATGATTTCTGCCTTGTATTCGAGTCCAATTGAGTTGCAGCCGCAGAATGCTCCGTCTTTGATTGAAGTCACGCTTTGAGGTATGGTAATCCCTTTCAGTGACCGGCATCCTTGGAATGTATATTTCTGAATTGTGTTTATGTTGTCTGGAATATTGGCTCTTGTCAGATAGGTGCACCAGGCGAAGGCTCGCGCTCCTATAGTGCCTTGTTGGGAATTTCGATGCCTTTTAGCGAGACATATAAATCGAATGCATATTCTCCGATGCGTGTAACGTTTTGGGGTATATCGATGCTTTTTAGTGAGCTGCATCCCTCGAATGTGCCGAGTTCAATTGAGGTGACGCCTTTGGGGATTGTGACGTTCTTAAGTGAGTGGCATCTGTCGAAGACCATGGTTTCTATGGCTGTCACGCTGTCGGGAAAGAGGGTGCCGGTCAGCTCTGTGCAATGCCAGAAGGCTGCACCGATTGTTTCTGTACCTTCGCGTACTGTGATTCTCCGGTGAAGTCTTCAGACACTCGCAGCAGGGTCTTTCCGTCACTGCTGTATCTCGCTCCGAACTCGTCTCCGAACTCGTTGATGTCTTGTATCATGTCTGTGCGGTATTGGGGTTGTACTCTGCAAAATTATCGTCGGTGTGTCGCAAGTATTGATACACTGCGGAATTATTTTTCGGCTGATTGTGTGGATGCAATGAGGAGGAAGCATCTGTGGTATGACGCTTCCTCCTTGTTATGTATATGATGAAGTGTGGTTTTACTCTGTCTTGCGGCTGTATGACCTGTAGTAGAGGTACATTGCAAGCGCAAGTATCACGAACAGCAGCAGGCTTCCCATGAGCAGTGCGTAGGTCTCGAGCGACAGCATCACGAAGCAGAACCCATAGAGGAAGCAGAGCATCATGCACATCATCATGGCGATTTTCTTAGATTTGAGTATCGCGCTGATGAACATCGTCACAAGTATCACAGTCATTGCTGCGGCTGTCAGGTAGCCGAAGTCGAAGCCTATAACCTCTGCAATGGAGAGAAGCAGCGTATAGAAGATTACCAGCGCAACGCCGACCAACGTATAGAACATTATGCTGAGTCTGCGCTTGGAGGTTATTTCTACTGCGAAAGCACCGGCGAATGTGAGGAAGATAATCATGAAGGCGTATTTGATAGCGCGGTTCACCTTCTGGTACGTGTCTACGCCTGTGAGGAACTCTGCGCCGACGTGGGTTTTGCTCTTGTTGAATGTCACGCCGTTTTCTTCCGGATTGGTGTCAGGTATTGCCAACCCCTGGTTGTGGCTTTCCCATTTTGCGGTAAACTTTTCATCGTCAACCGTGCGGGTGTCAGGCAGCGAAGGTCCTTGGAAAGATGGGTTTGGGGTTTGTCCGGCGATAGTGACGGTACAGCTTTCGCCGAGCTGCGCGATGTACAGTCCTTTTGAGCCTTTCAGAGTCAGCTTTGCGGAAAACTGCGATACAGCCGGCATTGCGGGGCTTATGGGTATGTCGGCTGTCAGCGAGTGTTCGTTTACTTTCCACTTGTATTTCTTCCCGTTCAGAGTGAACGGCTCGAGTGTAGCAAGCTGCGAGGGCTCAACGACGACAGTCAGTTGTGCAGTGCTTCCTGTTGCCGGTGTCCCTGGCGTTGCTCCTGCGGCTGGCTTTGGCATGTTTGCAGCGAATGATTCGCGTGTAAATGTTGCGGAGAGGTCAACGGCGGCACGGTATACGATAACCTCGAATATGCCTCGGTGGAGTTTCTCTGTCGTGACATTAGCTTTGGCAGAGAAGTCTGTCGGAAGAATTCTGTTCTGATTGTCGGTGATTACGTATGGTCCGGTGATGCGTTGCTCGCCGCCCCACTGCGCCGCGATTTGGTTTTCTACTTCAGCCTGTGAGGACTGTCTGTCAGATGACAGCAGCCATACGATGAACGCTGCGAGTACCAGTGCGATACCGAGTCCGAAGATTTTGAGAATTTTGTCCCCGTAAGAGATTTCGGGGAGTTCCGGAGGTGTTGTCATTTCCTTGTCCATATAGATATTGATATTTGTTTGTGGCGAATTTGCTGGTGATGCTTCATCTCTACAGCTGATAGGCTGTGGTGATGCTGTCACATTCACGCGACAAAGTTAGCGACTTCTCGAGTAGCTGTCAAGTATGAGAAAGACAGTTTGTGTATTTTTAAGGCTTGTTTTAGAACAACGCTTTTTATATCGCCGCTATTGCATACAGCGGAATATTGGTCATCCATGTTTCCTTGCGGTAGTTAGACATGGATGTGCGGTAGGCAATGGCTGGATTGTAATCAGTTACGAATTGTCGTAGGCTTTTGGCTCTCAGGTTTTCTTCTGCTTTTACTTCGATGGGGATAATGTTTCCCCCCTCTTGGAGAAGGAAGTCGATTTCCTGTTGTGCATTTGCTTTGGAAAAGTAGAATGGGTCGTGTCGGAGTATAAGTTCCTGAAGTACGTACTGTTCTGTCAGAGAACCTTTGAACTCTGTAAATATCCGGTTGCCTTCGACAATTGTAGCAGAGTCAAGTCCAGACATAGCTCCAAGAAGACCGATGTCCAGAATGAATAATTTGAAAGATGATTTGTCTTCGTAACTCTTTAGCGGAAGCCGTGGGGCAGTGACGTTTGATACCTTATGTATCAGTCCTCCGTCGAATAGCCATTGTAGAGCCAGCTCATATTCTCGGGCTCTTGCGCCTTCTTTTACGAGTCCATAGATGAACTTCCGGTTTTCACGGCTTAGCTGTGACGGCAGTGAATTCCACAGCATTCTGATGCGAGGGACAACCTCAGCCGGTGCATGCTTTGAAAAGTCGAAATCATAACTTTTGAGTATTTCAAGTTGTATTTCTCTGACTTCTGCCCAGTCATGGTTCTCGCTGAAAGCAAGCACTGCTTCTGGCATACCGCCTACAAAATAGTATTGCTTGAGCAGCTCCCTGAACTTAGGGGCAAATGTCTCGATGTTTGACCAGTCTTTGTCCTGAATGAATTTCGACAGCCGGTCTTCGCCCAATGCATCGAGAAATTCGAGAAATCCCATGGGGCGCAATGTCATGAACTGCACTTTGCCGACAGGGAACGAGGTCTGTTTGTGCAGTGCGAGTCCCAGCAGACTGCCGGCAGCTATGATATGATGCTCGGGCGCGTTTTCTCTGAAATATTTCAGAGAGGTGATGCCGTTTTCTGCATCTTGTATTTCGTCGAGGAAAATGAGCGTTTCTCCCGGCACAATGGCTGTGTGTGTGGCTGCACTGACGGCATCGAGTATTCTGGTTGTGTCGAAGTCTGCCGTGAACAGGCTTTGCAGGTAGGCATGCTCCTCGAAGTTGACGTATGCGATATTCTTATAATGAGAGGATGCAAATTCCTTGACAAGCCATGTCTTGCCGACCTGTCTTGCCCCTTCGATAATAAGGGGTTTTCTGCGAGGAGAATTCTTCCATTTTATGAGTTCGTTGATTGCGTATCTTCTCATGGTTGTTTTTGATATCGGGTTTATTTATGTCTTGCTCTGCAAAATTACACATTCTGCGGGAAAGATGCAACGACTGAATTACGTTTTATGCGCGTATAATGTGGGTGACAATCACGTTTTAAGGATGAACTTTGTGTTTGCAGCCACGTTTTAAGGATGAATTTTGCGGTGTGGTATGCCATTATTGTCGTTATGCGGGTGCGTGGTTGGTTTTAACCGGTTGGTTGCCAGTGTTTGCTGGCTTTTTCGGTGCGCTGAAGTGAGGTGTTGTTGTGAACCACAGTTCGGCATATAGTTTTACACGGGCGAATGTTTCGCGCAGTGTGCTTTGCAGTTTGTTGATTGTAATGTGCGAGGGTGGCGCGTTGTAGCCTATGGCTGTCAGCCCGTAATGCTCTGCTTGGCGGATTGCCCTCTCGTTGTGGTATTTCTGCGATATGAGGATGACGGTGTCGAGCTTGTATATTTCGCGGGCTTTTGCAATCGAATAGATGGTGCGAGTGCCGTCATAGTCGAGTGTGATGTCGCTTGGGCGGACACCTTTAGCGATGAGCGAGTCTCTCATTGCTTTGGGTTCGTCACATCCGTATTTGACCGGTTTGCCGTAGTCGTCTCGTGTATAGTTGCCGCCGCTTGCAATGATTTTCCTGATTTTCCCTGTGCGGTACAATTCTGCGGCTGCGTTGACGCGGTTGTCGAAATTGTAGTTGTGCTTGCCTCGGGGCGTGATTGGCGATGTGCCTAACAGCAGTCCATATTCATGAGCCGGGACATCCTTGGCGTTGTCAAACGTGAGTCCGCTGGCGTTCCATGACACGCTCCAGTATGTCAGAGCCAGTATGCAGACCGCCATCGCCAAAACGAGCAGCGACCACTTTATAATCCGTCTTTTCATGCCGCTAAGTTACTCTTTATTCGGACACCGCACAAGTTTTCTCCATTATAATTAGTGCCGGAAACAATGCCCGGCACTAATTATGGTTGTATCGTTTGCAGCTGGTTATTCGGTGGTGGTGTGGGTGATTTTGAGTTTCATGTTGGTGTTGTCGATCTCGATTTTGCCGAGCCGTCCCAGCACGGTCTGGCCGAGCAGTAGTGGGGCTTTCTGGTTGCGCACTACAGACGCTTTCACGTCTTTCAGCACGAGGCCGCCGAATGTAACTTCCTTCAGGTTTATGACTGTGCCGACGCTAAGTTCGCCGTTTGCATCACTGTATGCTCTGTTGCCTATTATGTCCTTTGGGGATATATAGTCGTTTTTGAGCATGAAGTTGGCTTCCACCATTGATATTGACACGTCAGATGCGCCGGTGTCAAAGATGAAGTGTAGCGGCAGTCCGTTGATTTCGCATTTCACTTTGGTGATGCCGTCGGCCTTAGTGAATGGCACTTCGACTGTCTCCACCTTTTCATTCAAAGACGCTTTGCTCTCTGCAGCAGCCGTCATCTTGGGTTTGTATTTGTCTATCAGTGCCTTGAACTCCGGCAATTCTCGTATCGGGTCGAGGTCATAGTCAGTTGCAATATGCGCGAAGTTGCTGTAGCCTTTTTCGAGCGAAGTCTGCAGCATTTCGAGAGCCTTCGGGTAGTTGCCAATGCGAGTGTAGAGGCAAGCGGCATCGTAGTATACGCCTTCGTCGTCAATATTGTAGGCGATGACTTTATCCATGTACTCAATGGCTTCGGATTCTCGTCCGAGGCCTTGAAGTGCATACATGGCTCGGCTGTTGCTATTCGGTACAGTGTCGAGTTCGAGGACTTTGCGGTAATCGGCAGCTGCCTTTTCAGTTTCGCCCTTTAGGGTGTACATATCGCCGCGTGCGCTGTATGCAGAGGATATATTGGAAACGAGTGCTATGCACAAAGAGAGGTCGTCGATTGCAGCATCAATCATGCCGTGATTGCTTTCTTCTAAACCTTTGGAAAAGTAACCGATAGGATTGTCGGGGATTATTTCGATTATTTTATCCCATAAGTTGAGACATTCATCGGTTTTGCCGGCATCTGACAGGATTTCTGCTTTAGCTAACAGGACTGCTGTGTCGTCGGGTGACAATTCGAGAGCCTTGTCAATATAGTGTATGGCTGAATCGAAATCGCCCAATGAGGAATAGCAGTTGGCCGCACTTTGCAGGGAACCGGATAACGCCTCAATTTTGTAGGATGCTAAGTAACAGTCGATTGCTTTTTGGTATTCTTTCTTGTCTTCAAGAACCATGCCGAGGGTATACGGCCATAAGTAGTTTTGCGGCTCCAGCTTTGTCTTTAGTCTCAGCTTGGTTTCGAGATATGGGATTAATGCTTTGTCACTGATGTCATTGAGCAGGTCGGCGGTATAGCCATCGTGCAGGCTGAGTCCGGTCACGATGTCGTTGGCAGCTTCATCGTATTTTTTCAGCCCTAAGTATGATTCTGCACGATTTGCGTAGGCTCGTCCGTATTCTTTTGACATGTTGATTACATAGTTGAGCAGCGGCAGAGCGTCCTCATAGTGACCTTGCTTGTTGGCGTTGCGGGCTTTGCCCATATATCCAACGGTGTTACCCTCTTCGAGTTTTATGATTGCCTCATAGTCCTTGTCAGATTCGGCATACTTGCCCATCTCGAAGAGCAACTGTCCTCGGAGGTTGTATGTATTTGTGTATTTAGGGTCAATTTTGATAGACTTTGCGAGGTCGTTGAGAGCCTTAGTGGTGTCTGCCAGAGCTGCGTATATTTCAGCTCGGTTGTTCAGAGACAGGACTTTGTACAGTTTGTCAGATGAGGGAAGGTCTTTGATTGCCTGTGTCGCGGAGTTCAATGCCCAGCCGTATTGCTTCTGTGCATAGTAGACATAGGCGAGTCAGGTGTTGGCATAGCCGCTGTTCTTCGGGTTCTCGCTGATTTCTCTGGAGAAGTACTCTGCGGCTTGGTCCAGGTTGTCATCATTGTATGCCTCGATGCCTCTGTTGTAGTTGTAGGTTTCGGGGCGTTTCGGCTCTTTGGCCGAGGCTGACGCGAACACTGCGATGAGTGCGAGCATCACTGCCATGAATGTTTTGGCGTTCATTGTGTTGTTGTTTTGGGTGTTGGTTGTTTTGGTATGAAACTGACAGACCGCTTGTGGGGCGGGCTGCCAGCTGTAGTTGTTGTCCCGTTACTGGGGCCGTTGTGGAGATGGAGGGACTTGAACCCTCGTCCAAACGCGGAATCAACAAGCTTTCTACATGCTTAGTCATTGACTTGGTTTTCGACCGACGGCAGGCTCACGACAACCAACCGGCAGCTTATCCCCTAAATCTCGGAAGCGGCACGGGGCGGGCAGCTTCCTATTTCCGAATTTCTTAGCACCACCTTATCCAAACGTCTCGGAACAGGGCAATGGGGTGATGTCTCGTCCGCACCACTGTGGAGCGGATAAAGGTGTCCTACTGTACTTCAGATCACGCAGCGAGAGCGTAGTTGTTAGTTTCGCCAATTATAGGTCGATGCGTTGTGATTATAGAGCTTGCACATCAAAGCTCTGCATGCTTACTTGCCGCTTCTACACGCTGTCAAAACCAGTCATCCCCATGTGTGTGAATGAACAATCGGACTGTGTGCCGGCAATTCAGTACGCAAAGTTAGTGCTTTTATTTCAGACGGCAAAAAGTGTTCTGTCTGATTTGTGTATATTTAACATCTCGTTGTGGCTGGGAGGGCAGATATAAGTAATCCCGATGCCGTTAGGCACCGGGATTATGTAGTCCGGGCGAACCCGGTTTATGCGTTATCGAGAATTATTTTTCTGCGATAGTCACAGCACGGTCGAGCGGAGCGCACTTCTCACCGAAGTCAGTGAGGTTGTTAGCGTCGATGCCAGCCTCGAGCTGATCTGCGTTGACACCACGGCCGATGAGGTAGTCCTTCACGCCGTTTACACGGTTGTGACGGAGACGAGTGTTGATTTCGTCAGTACCGGTGTAGTTGTCAGCCCAGCCAGTCAGAGTGTAAGTCTGGTTTGAGTTGTTCTTCATGACCTCTGCAACAGAGTTGAGGAGCATCTTGTCGCGCTTGTCGAGAGTGTAGACGTTGATGGGGTAGTAGATAGTAGCGAGACCTTCGCACTTAGCTGCTTTCTGCTCAACGGGGCGGTTGAGGCAGTCGTCGAGCTGAGCCTGGAGATCGCGGATTTTGCGGTCAGCCTGAGCGAGTTTGGCAACGAGAGCGTCACCCTCTGCGTCTGTGTACTTCCAAGTGGGGCAAACTGCGGTAACAGGGCAGTTCCAGTCGGTCTTGCCGAAGTTGTAAGTGAAACCGGCGTTGAGGCTTGCTGTGAAGTATGCATTGTAGTCGCAGTAAGCGTCAGTGTTGTTCATGTCGATGACCTCGAACTGAGCGTCAACGAAGATGTCAACGTGCTTAGACACGCGGAAGTTGTTCTGCAGACCGATGTTTGCGAACAGCATGGTGTTGTGGGCAGCACGCCACTTGATGTCGTCGCCTTTGAAGCGGCGGGCGAATGTCCAGTATGCACCGGCACCTCCGTGGAGGACAGCGTTGTAGACGCGGTTGGGCTTGTAGCCGCACCACCAGTTGGTAAGGTTGACGAGGATGTCGAATTCCGGACCGAGACCCATGAATTTCTCATCGTAGTAGTTGCTGTTGCCGTCGAGTGTTCCGACGTTCATCTTGCGGAAGAAGCCGTCTTCAACAGTAGCGCCCTTGGGCATGATCCAAGAAGCACCCATGCGGAATCCGAACACGGGAGTTACCCACTTGCCGACGAAGAGGTTAGCCTGCGGGCCGATACGGTTTTGGAATTTTGCGTGAACATCGTGGTGAGAGAACAATATGTTTGCACCACCCTGAGCGGTGATGAACCAGTTGTTCGGAGCACGATTGATCAACAGGCCCTGTGAGCAATCCTCAACATAGGTCACTTCCTGGGCAGAAGCTGCTGATGTACCGCATACAGCGGCAGCAGCCAGAGCAAGTAATCCAAGTTTTTTCATAAAACAACAATGTTAATAGTTACAATTTTATTCGCTTTCACCGTATGCATACCCTCTTCGCCCGGCATTGCTGCCTTGTTTCCCCTCCGTTTGTGAGGTGCGGAAAGGGTGTGCCTACGATTATTGTGCAAAGTTACAACAAAAAATCTGTTCGCAAACTATTTCTTAAACATTAGTTTGACCTCAGATGCGATATTTTCGGCTGTATAGCCGAATTTTTCGTCCAAAACCTTGTACGGGGCTGACGCTCCGAAGCGTTCGAGGCCGAAAATGCGCCAGTTGTCGCGGCTAATGGGGTAGAAAGTGGCAGGCAGTCCGGCGGTGAGGGCGAATGTGGGTATGCCCTCCGGGAGTATGCTCTCGCGATATGCCTGGTCCTGACGGGTGAACACTCCGATCGAGGGCATCGAAACCACTCGGGCGCGTATGCCGTCTTGTTTCAGGGTCTCAGCCACGTCGCAGAGCAGTGACACCTCGCTGCCGTCAGCCACGAGTACTACATCGGGGTTTTCCGCTGCCATTACCTCATATCCGCCACGGAGTGCGCCGAAGGCCTGTCGGCGGCGGTCGTCGCCGGGAATGTCCTTGATGTCCTGGCGGGAGAGTATCATGACAGAGGGGGACTCGGTGTTTTCCATTGCCATGCGGTAGCACGCAACAGTCTCAGCCGCGTCGGCAGGCCGGAGCACGAGTGCTGCCGGGCGGCCTGAAAGGTTGTTCATCTGCTCGAGGAGGCGTATCTGCGCTTCCTGCTCGATGGGCTCGTGGGTCGGGCCGTCCTCTCCGACACGGAACGCATCGTGGGTGAAGATGTATTTCACAGGCTGTTCCATGAGGGCAGAGATGCGGATAGCGGGTTTCATGTAGTCGGAGAACACGAAGAATGTTCCGCAAGCAGCATACATGCCGCCGTGCAGGGCGATGCCGTTCATGATGCATGCCATAGTGAGTTCCGCCACGCCGGACTGCAAGAAAGCTCCGTTGAAGTTGCCCGGCTCGATTTGGCTTGTCTTTTTGAGGAATCCGTCTGTCTTGTCGGAATTGGCAAGGTCTGCACTTGACACGATCATGTTGCCTACATTCTCGGCGAGGAACGAGAGGACAGCAGCCGAGGCGGCGCGAGTTGCGCTGTTGGGCTTGACAGCCACCTTGTCCCAGTCGAGTTCGGGAAGTTTGCCGGCGATATATTCGTCGAGTGTCTTTGCGAGTTCAGGGTTCTGCTTGCGCCACTCGTTTTCGGCATTGTGGCGAGCGGCAGCAATGTCGGCAAGCTGTTTGCGACGCTGCTCATAGAGTTCTGTAGTTTCGGGGCGTATCTCCCATGGATTTTCGGGGTTTCCGCCGAGGTTGCGTATGGTGGCGGCCATGTCGGCACCTGCTTTGGAAATGGGCTGGCCGTGAGTCGACACCCAGCCTTCCATCGACTTGCCGTCGGCAGTGACTGCGCCGCGAGCCATGATGGTGTGGCCAATGATGAGTGTCGGACGGCGGCGTTCCTGGTTGGCGACTTCGAGCGCACCGCAGATGGCAACGGGGTCTGAGCCGTCGATTTCGAGGACGTTCCAACCCCAAGCGCGGTATTTGGCAGCAGTGTCCTCTGATGTCACCTCAGCCACGGTGGTGGATAGCTGCACATCGTTGGCGTCATAGAACATTATGAGGTTGTTCAATCCGAGGTGTCCGGCAATGCGCCCTGCGCCCTGCGACACTTCCTCCTGGATGCCGCCGTCGGAGATGTATGCGTATGTCTTGTGAGCAAGGGTTTTGCCGAATCGAGCCACGAGGAAACGCTCGGCTATGGCGCAGCCGACAGCCATGACGTGACCCTGTCCGAGCGGACCGGATGTGTTTTCGATGCCTCGCGCCGGGTTTAGTTCCGGGTGTCCGGGCGTTTCGCTGCCCCACTGGCGGAACTGTTTGAGTTCGTCAATGGAGAACTTGCCTGCGAGGGCAAGCACGCCGTAGAGCATCGGCGACATGTGTCCCGGGTCGAGGAAGAACTTGTCGCGGGCTATCCATGTCGGGTCGTTTGGGTCGTAGACGAGGTACTTTGAGAAGAGGACGTTGGCAAAGTCTGCGCCTCCCATTGCGCCTCCCGGGTGCCCGGATTTGGCAGTTTCGACCATTTGGGCAATGAGTACACGCAGGTTGTCTGCGGCTGAATTGAGAATTTGGGGATTGATTTCCATTTTTCAGTTTGGGGTGTCCGCGCCTGGTGTTTCCACCGTGGAGCGTCCGTATTATGTTAGATTGTTGTTTTTCCGGTACTATAAATAATGTATAGCGGAGGAGGCTATACAGGGATGTCTTTGTTCACGTTTTTCGAGCCGGCTATGGCGTAATACAGCAGGTATGCCAGCATGGCGATTACGAGCCAGTAGGAGGCCATGTATCCGACGCTTGTTGCTATCTTCTCCTGAATGAGGGGCATGATGCCTCCGCCGACGACCATCATCATGAAGATGCCTGATGCCTGTGCGGTGTATTTGCCGAGGCCTTCGACGGCGAGGTTGAAGATGCCTCCCCACATTATTGAGGTACACAGTCCGCAGAGCACGACGAACAGTGCCGATATAGGCACTTGTGCCATTGCGAAGCCGGTAGTGACGGAGTATGAGGGCATCGAGATGCGTATGGACGAGGGGAGGAAAATCGCGAGGAGGATGAACACTATCGCTGTTGCTGATGTCACCATGAGCTGTGTGCGGCTTGAGACTGCGCCGGATATGAGCGACGAGGATAGACGCCCGACGAGCATCAGCAGCCAGTAGACAGCCGCCACCGCGCCGGCTACGGCAGTCGCGCCCTCGGTGATGCCGGAGGCTGCGGAGTCGGAGAGGTAGAATATAAGCACGCCGGGAACGCCGATTTCGATGCCGACATAGAGGAATATGCCGACAACGCCGAGGACGGTGTGGCGGAAGCTCCATGCGGAGTATTTGTCGCGGACCTTGCCCTCTTTGCCCTGCTTGCCGGTGCGCAGATGCGGCTCGGGTATGGGAGTGAATGAGATGATTATGAACACGACAGCGAATACCCCCATTGCAATCCACAGCAGTGGCGAAACGTCGTCCATCGAAGTCGTGTCAGTCACCGCGCCGATGAGCATGCCGACTACAAAAGGCGTGAGTGTGGCTGACAGCGAATTGAGTGAGCCGCCGAGCTGGATGAGCTGGTTGCCTTTGTTGCCGCCTCCACCGAGGAGGTTTAGCATAGGGTTGACCACGGTGTTGAGCATGCAGACGCAGAAACCGCAGGTGAACGCCCCGAGCAGGTAGATTATGTAGTTGAGCATCACCGGTTCGCCGCTCACGGATAACAGCGGCACGTTCCCGCCGGCAACACTTGACAGATACTGTATGCCGATGCCGATGAAGCCGACGGCAATCGCCCACAGCGCGGTTTTCTTGTAGCCGATTTTGACGAGGAGGTTGCCGGCCGGTATGCCCATGACGAGGTATGCGAGGAAGTTCATGAGGTTGCCGACCATGCCGGCCCATTCATAATGCCCTTTCCATATTGTGCCTATGGGGGCGGCAAGGTTCGTGACGAAAGATATCATGGCAAACAGGAAGCACATCGCCACTATGGCGATTCCTCTGCCATTGTTGGAAGTTTTGTCTGTAGTAGTAACCATAAATCGTTAGTCGAAATTACCTGTACACCTGTTCTATGCTCCTATAACAACCGCCAGGGACGAAATGGAGCAATCAAAGTTACGAAATAATTTGATTGCGAGGGCGAATTATGCTGAAAAACAGCATTTCGCTGGTAGTCAGTACTGCCTTGCCCCGAAAATATCCGAGCCAATGCGCACCATATTCGAGCCGTGGGTGACGGCTATTCGCCAGTCTCCGCTCATGCCCATCGACACTGTGTCAAAGCCACGCAGGTCAGGGGCAACCTCGTTGGTTATCTGGTCATAGACGCTGCGTATGGCATCGAAGTCGGCGGCGACACGCTCCATGTCGTCGGTGTTTGAGGCCATGCCCATTACGCCGCAGATGTGTGTGTTGGTCAGGCTCTCAAACCGGCGGTCGCGGAAATATGCGAGGAGTTCTTCGGGCGAGAAGCCGAACTTCGTTTCCTCACGGGCCACATGAAGCTGCATCAGCACACGGGTTGTCACACCGGCTCTGGCTGATTCCGAGTCGATTATGCTGAGCAGCCGCTCTGTGTCTACGCTTTCGATGAGCGAGGTGCGGCCGATAATTTGGCGCACCTTGTTGGTCTGCAGATGCCCGATGAAGTGCCACTGTATGTCGTCGGGCAGCTGTGGCTGTTTTGCCAGCAGCTCCTGGACACGGCTCTCGCCGAATATGCGTTGTCCCGCGTCGTATGCCTCTCGCAACGCCTCCACAGGGTGGAACTTGGAGACAGCCACCAGCGACACTCCCTCCGGTATTTCGGAACGCAGCCGTTGCAGGTTGTCGGTTATCATGACTGGGCCGCGTGCTTGCCGGAGAGGTCAGCCGGGTACACGTCCATGAGCATGGTTTCTACTATCGAGGCAATCTCGTAGTCGGCCGCGCTGCCCTTCATACCCTCGTTGAAGCGGCGCAACGCACCCTCAAAGTCGGAGGCTTGCACGAGTATCAGCGTGGCGGATTTCTTCTCGATGCCTTTGTCGTCAATGGTGATGAAGTTCACCTTGGTCTGGTAATACCGGTCGCCGGTCTCGTCGAAGAATATCTCTGATATTTTTGTTTTCTTGACGGCGGAGATGGAAAACTCCCCGGAGATGAAAGGCTTCATTTCCTCGATGATGCGGGCTTCCGCCTCTGTGAAAGACAGTGCGTCTACGAGGTACGGCTCTGTCACCTTCTTGACCGCGCCGTTCTCCTGCATCTTGTCGTAGCGGACTTTGCACTCAAACCATAATGCCATAGTATGTGGTGTTTATTCTGTGTTGTATATTACATTAATAATTCAGGGCATGCGCGGCGGCTTGCGCCCCTGCTGCATACACTGCAAAGTTAGCAATAAATGGCTGTTTATCCAAGCGGCGGCGCACAATTATTTCGTTGCAAATCTGCGGCAGATGCGGATTATTCGCAGCTGTATCAGCTGGTTATGGGCGGTGTAGACCGTTTGTAGACCGGAAAAACTTGTAGAAGCACTTGGAAACACGGAAATTTGCACTTCGGAATTCCGCATGTACAACACTAAACAAAACAACAACATGACAAGAATCATACTTGCAATCCTTGTGGCAGCAGCCGGTGCCTGCGCATGGGCGCAAAGCCCTGCACAGTTCGTCACAGGCAAGGCCACGGGAGCGGCGGCTGAACGCCAGCATCGTTTCATACCCGACAACCCGCGTATGCACAAACCCACGCGGGCTGACGGACAACTATTCAAGGTGCACATAGAGTTCGACTTCAAAGAGGGAGAAGGCGAGCCGTATTTCAGTATCTACAATGAGTCTTATTTCGATGACGCTATCCTGCAGGAGAGGTCCTGCGATTTTGAAGTGCCTGCAGGTACATACGACATTTTCGCTGACTGCTATGTGCTGAGCGGCAAATCCAGCGCATCGGTCATCCGCGAGGGAGTGGTGATAGAGGGCGATACCGAGATACGCCTCAAAACCGAAGAGGCCTCGCAATACCTTATTGTTGAGGGCTACCTGCCCGACGGCTCAAAGGCGGTCACGCCTATAGTGACGTTTGACGATGCCGGCACCGCTGTTTTCGATCGCACCAATGCCACGATCGACTATGCCATCAACCAGTGCTTGCTGTACCGCAAGGGAGTCGGCGGCATCATGAGCGCCGTCACCGGCAATGACGGGCGCGAGGTAGAGGAAAAGGAGAAAACTGAATACCTGATGAGCCGGTACATGTCGCCTGTCAGCAAAAACTATCTGCTCGTCTCGCTGACCGGCATTACAGCCAACAACAACTGCTATTTTCTCGAGACATCGCAGGAGGGATTGGAGAATACGGTGATGCGCAATGACGCGCCCTTCGTGCGCTATGAGGAGGATTTCGCGCACTCTCCGCTGTGGGAGGCGACGCATGACCAGTTCAACCACCGTAAATGCGTGCGTGTACAGGTGTGGCTTAACAAGTTCAACCACTTGGCAGTCGGCGACTTTTTGAGTACAAACGAGAATTGCGAGATATGGATGTCAGCAGATGCCCCCAAGCCTGGTCTTGACCTGCATACTGCAATTATACCTGCTCTGGTGGAGTATGCCGAAGTGGATGAAAACGGATACTTGGGCGGTTACTGGTGTACTTACGGACTGCCTGCCATACCTTCGGAAAACGGCGGCTGGGAGTATGTCAACAACAACCACACGCTGTGCGGCAACTATGCATTCCAGATTCCTGCGGACGGCTCTGACATGCACGAATATCCGGGACATCCGGCTTACACCTATACTTCTGACATGAAAGGGCAGATGTACGGTGATTCAGCTCCGATTTCGGTGGTCATGCAGCAAAAGAACCCGATAGGGGATAACAACATGGCGGTGATAGTGCCGTCTTACATCGGCCGTCTCGGCGAAGTGCGCAGTGCTGACGAATACTGCATGGTCACGGATTTCTCGCTCAACGGCGAGCCGCAGCTCTCCTCAAGCAAGGATTTTTCAGTCGGCTGGCTGTACGGCTGGGCGACTAACGGACACGAGCCGGGCAAAATCGACATCGTTTTCCGCGACGAAAACGTGACTGTCGATGGCCTTCAGGGCAAGAATGTCACAGAGGTCAGCTATGACGAGCGCAACGAGGACTGGACTGCCCCGACGCTACAGATGCTGATGTTCAAGGACAAGGACGGCAAAGTCACAGACCGCTTTGACAACGCCGCTGACGGCATGATGTACTTCTCGGGAGGAGATTTCCAATGGGTCTACAATTCGTCCAGCGACTGCTACTATACGTTTGAGACGGCATCGACGAAGGTGGAGTACGCTCCATACGGCGAGGATACATTCTCCCCGATAGAGGTGGCTCAAGTGCCGGAACTGTACTTCATGCCGGGCTTCGGCGACTGCTATTCGACAAACCTTGCCGAAGTTGACCGCACGAGCAAGACCGGGTGGTTTGACCTTCGCATCGAGATGACTGACAAGGCTGGCAACCGTCAACGCCAGACTATCTCCCCGGCGTTCAAGGTCAATGCTCTCTCGAGCATCGAGTCTGCCAGCGAGGACGATGTGAAGGTATGGACGGCAGGCCGTGAAATCTGCACTGCGGGTGCGGACGGAGCTGCGGTGGAAGTATACTCCGTTTCCGGTCAGAAGGTGGCATCCACCAGCGCAGACCGCATCGACGCCTCGGCATGGCCGGCAGGTGTATATATGGTGCGTGTGTCAACGCCGTCATCGGCAAGCACGCATAAGGTGATTGTCAGATAACGATACATATCATATCATACTCATACGGCGAGGGCGCGTCATGTTTTTGATGCGCCCTCTTTATTTGGGAGGTTCTGTGTCGAGGCTGCGTAGAAACTCGTCGAGCGACACGTCTTTCGGCAGCCCGAGCTTGGTGCGCAGCCGCCAACGCGCTTGCTTGACCGATTCGGGAGATACCGACATGATGCGTGCCAGCTGCTTAAGCCCGAGTCCCATGCGGATGTATGACGCGAGCTTGAGGTTCTTCTCCGTAAGGTCCGGCCAACGCTCCTTCAGGGTGTTGAGAAACTGAGGGTTCTCATTCTTGAAAAGGTCCTGAAACGTGTCTATTTCCTTTGACATTGTCGAGTGCTGTTTCAGCAGCGTCTCCAGTTTGGCTGCTTGTCCGTCGCCCTTGTCTTTCATTTCCGCGACCGCCTCATGGATAGTGCCGAGCATTTTCTCCTGCTCGTCAACGGAAATCATCGCCGCCATCATCTCGCGGCGGTTGCGTTCCAGGTCGAGGCGTGCCTGTGCCTCTTTCAGCTTAGTCCGCTGCTGCCGGCGTTGCATGAACAGCACCGTGGTGCCGCCCACTGCCAGCAAAGCCAAAATCACAGACAGGGATACGACCATGTTATGCTGGCGGTCGCGCTCCAGCCGCATTTCCGTAGCTTCTGCTTCGCGGGCTGCCTGTAGCCGTGCCTGGTCGTATGGCCGCTTGTTTATCACGGAGTCAAACGCTGCCATGTAGAGCTTGTACTGATGCAATGCGCTGTCAGTCTTGCCGATGACCTCAAAATACTGCGAGCGGCGGAAATGAATGATTGACCGCAGGTTGTAATTGGATACTACGCCCATGTTTCCCACCGACTTGTCGCTGTAATACGCGGCGGAGTCGAGCTGCCCCCTATCGAGGTACTCTCCGGCCAGCAGAGCCTCGTAGAAGTTGGTCAGCTTGCGGAATATCGGGTTGCCGGCGGATTCGCGGTACAGCGTTTTCAGCGCGTCAAAGTCGCCGGAGTACAGGTATGCGTTGCGCAACGCCAGGCAGCGTGTCAACGGATTGTCCATCACAGCTTTGTCATGGAGGATTATCTGCATTACGCTGTCACGCTGTGCGGTCATCCCCATATCCTCATAGAGGTTGGCGCGGTTGATTCTGTTGCGTGCGTAGGTCTTGCTGAAACCGAGCTGCTGATACAGGCTGTCGCACCGGTCCATGAAGGCGACGCTTTTGTCTGTCCACCCGATTTCCCCGTACCATGATGAAATCAGCTGGTCGGTGTTGGCCTCCATTGCTTTGTCGCCTATTGACTGAAAGTATTCCAGGTCATCCAGGTCTTTCAGCAGGCTTGTCGCTCTTTCGCTGTCAGACAAAGTGATAAACCGCTTGAATCCCTGAATCCTGACATAGTCGTACTTCCAACGGACGGAGTCAACAAGCCTTGCCGCCTTGTTTATTTCGGGAATTGCAGAGTCTATGCCCTCGGTGAATGACAGCAGCCTCGACCGGAAGAAGTGGTAACGCACATCCATTGCCTTGGCCTGCTCCGACGGCAGCCGCAGCCTCCGCATGCTCTCCAGTGTCATGCGGATAGAGTCGTCCGGGGCTTTTTCAAGCAGCTGCAGTTCGGCGGCAAGCACGAGAGAGTCGGCTTCGGGACTTATGCTTTTCCAGCCGAAAGGCTTCAGAGTGTCGCCTTCTCGCGAGCAGGCAGCGAGTATGGCAACCGCAAGGACTATGACGGTCCAAATTTTCATTCGTCGCCGAGCATGATGTCGATTGCCTCGTTGAAGTCTTCCGAGGACATTGCGCCGACGAATCGGGTTGCTTCCTCGCCGTCGCCGTAGAGGAATACGATTGTCGGGATAGAGGTGATGCCGTACTGCTCTGCCAGGTCTTTCTGCTCGTCGATGTTGACGGTCTCGAAGTTTACGCGGCCGGCATATTTCTTTTCCGCAGCGTGGAATATCGGGCGGAACTGCTGGCACGGGCCGCACCAGTCGGCGTAGAAGTCAATGACAGTAGGCGCGTCTTCGGCAGCCGTTGCCTGTTTATGCTCTGTTTTCTCGCCCTGAACGTCAGTTCTGTCTGTCGAGCCTCCGCAAGAGGGTAAGGCTGCGAGCAATGTAGCGATGGCTGTCATGCAAAAGAATTTGCTGATGGATTTGGTAGTCTTCATGGTATGGTTCTATTTATGTGTTGTCAAATTTGCGCAATAAGCCAGGCAGCGGAGCGCGAAGTCATCATCGCCGGTGTTGAAATGGCAGGTGTCTGCCAAGTCTTCGCGTGATGCAGTCAACAGCAGACATCCCTCGGGAAGATTTGCGGCAGATGCGATACTGCGGACGACCTGCGTGTCTTCGCCACAATATATAATAGCGTCCAGACTGCCATAGTGCTTGACGGCTGCTTTTGCAGTGCGCGACAGGGTCTCTATGCCCGTGGTGTCTTCTATAGGGTAGAAGCGTGCGCCGCAGGACTGTGCGAGTGCGCTGCCGGCAGCGCGGCTGCGGCTGGCAAACGAGATGCGGCATCGCCGTGCGGCGAATGTGCGTATCAGCTTTTCTGCGTCAGGGTTGAGGTCGGGGCATATCACAAGCACGCGCAGAGCCTCGTATCGGCTCTTGGGGCGTTTGCGGGTCATTGCGACACTGCGGCGCAGCGATTGCGCCAGCGTGCCGTTGCGGTATTCCTCCATTTTCCGTTCCAGGTAGTTGTCTGCCATGGTGTGTCTGTGTGCGTTTTTACACTACCGCAAAGATAGAAAAAATGCGCGGCATACCAAAGTTGAAATTTGTGCGATGTTTAGTTGGTTGATATTCAGCTGTGTAATTGTTTGCGGCGAAAATAGGCGAAATTTTTTTGCTGAAAGATTTGGCAGTTCCGCCAAAAGGCAGTAACTTTGCACTCGAAAACAAGGGAACACTGCTCCTGACGTTTGAAATAATGGCCGATTAGTGTAGCGGTTAGCACGCCACCCTCTCACGGTGGAGACTCGGGTTCGAGTCCCGGATCGGCTACTGAAAGAGGAAATTGCCGGAAGGTTCTTTCCTCTTTTTTTTATACTAACATCGATACTGTCACCTTCGCCGGTTGTCTCTCCGGGGTACGGCTTACACGCCTGACTGCTGGCGTGCTTCTGCCTGGATGCGTCAACTCGTTGTAAAGCATACGAATATGTCAGACATCCCATTCACACACCTCCATGTGCACTCGCAGTACAGCCTGCTTGACGGCAAGGCTTCTGTCAAAGGCCTCGTCAACAAGGCTATCGACCTCGGCATGCGCGGCATCGCCCTCACCGACCACGGCAACATGTTCGGCATCAAGGAGTTCTTCAATTATGTGGAAGAGGTCAATTCCAAGCGCGGCGACGACGAGAAGTTCAAGCCTATACTCGGCTGCGAGATGTATTGCGCCGCTGACCGCCTGACCGACCGCAAGGACAAGAACGACAAGGGCTACCACCTCATAGTGCTGGCAAAGAACGAGAAGGGCTACCACAACCTGATCAAGCTCGTCAGCAAGGCGTGGACTGAAGGGTTCTATTACCACGCCCGTACCGACCGCTACGAGCTGGCGGAACACCACGAGGGGCTTATAGTCTGTTCGGCTTGCCTCGGCGGCGAGGTGCCGAGGCATATTGCCGAGGGACGTTTGGAACTTGCCGAGGAGCGTGTGCGCTGGTTCAAGGAGATATTTGGCGATGACTATTACATCGAGTTGCAGAGGCACAAGACCGACAAGCCCAATGCCAATGTCGATGTGTATCCGCAGCAGTGCAAGGTTAATGAGGTGCTGCTTCAGTTCGCCCGCAAGTATGACATCAAGGTGGTCGCTACCAACGACGTGCATTTCGTGGAGGAGGCCGACGGCGAGGCGCATGACCGCCTGATATGTATCTCGACCCAGAAGCGGTTCAACGAGCCGCGTATGCACTATACCAAGCAGGAGTGGCTGAAGTCTACGGAGCAGATGCGCGAGATATTCGCCGACATTCCCGAGGCCATTGACAATACGCAGGAAATCCTCGACAAGGTAGAAACGTACTCTATAGACCATGCCCCGATCATGCCGACATTTGACATACCCGAATCATTCGGCACGGAGGCGCAGTATCGCGAGACGCTGACGGAGCGTGATCTCTTTGACGAGTTTACCCGTGACGAGAACGGCAATGTGGTGATGAGCGAGGCTGACGGCGAGAAGAAGATAGCCAAGCTGGGCGGATATGACAAGCTGTACCGCATCAAGCTCGAAGCCGACTACCTGGCCAAACTCACCTACGAAAAAGCAGCCGAGCGCTATGGCGACCCGCTGCCCGACGACGTGAAGGATGCGGAGGTTATGGTCCGCGACCGCGAGCAGATTCTGGCCGATGCGCAGCACCAGGCGGAGCAGATCATCGCCGACGCGCAGCAGCAGTTTGAGCAGATGGTCAGCAATCACGCCATTGTGCAGGAGGCGCAGCGCCGCGCCAACGGCATTGTGCAGGACGCGATGGCCAAGGCGGACGAAGAGGCCGACAGCTGCACCGCGTACCTCAACGACGTGCTGGGGAGTGTGGAGCAGCATCTGCGCCGCGTGCTGGATGATGTGCATCAGAACCGCGTCGAGGTCAACAGCAACGCGGGCGGCAATCCGCCTCAGAACAACGCCCGATAACCCGTCTTTTCGAGGCCGATGATGCGTCATCGGCCTTTTCTGTTCCGCGGCGCGGGCAAAAGCGCCGGCAGCAGGCAGAGCAGCGGCCAGAGAGCGGGCAGAGCAATTTCCGGCGCGCCTGTCGGAGCAAAGACCGGCAGCGTCCGGACGGGCAGCAGGCAGAACGCGCGGCAGAGCGCGAAGGAGAGGGCTGCGTGCGTCAATCGCTGGCAAAAGTAGATTGCAGGGCGCACAGAGCCTTTGAGAAACACCTGTGATTGACAGAGCACCGAGATTCCGCCAAAGGACGTCAGCGCGCAGATCAGCGAC
>URTA01000043.1 GCA_900550645.1 uncultured Porphyromonadaceae bacterium | reverse complement strand
CATCTACACGACTGACGACCTCGTTCCCGAGCTGATTGGCAACACCGTAAACTGATGAAAAATAAATAGATACGGAATACAATCAATGTTTCATTTCATATTATAGATAAGTTTCATAATCACTCTGGCGCGATTTGACGAGCTGGATGCCCTGTTTGGTGGCATCCAGCTTTTTCGCATCTAAAGGGGGATTTGGCTATGCGGGCGATTTTTGCTATCTTTGCACCGTCATTCCAGATGCAGTCAATACAGCATCTGCTGCAAACTACATTATACGATGGACTGGTTGTTAGATCTATTATCCCCGGGCAATGAATCGCTGTCTACATCGATTCTGCTGTATTCATTCGTCATTTTCGCTGGCATCTACCTCGGAAAAATCAAGATTTTCGGGGTCTCGCTCGGCGTGACATTCGTGCTGTTCGTCGGCATCCTGATGGGTCATTTCGGATATGTGGTCAACACCGACACGCTGCATTTCCTGCGCGAGTTCGGACTTATCCTCTTCATTTTCTCGATAGGCATGCAGGTGGGTCCGGGCTTCTTCTCCTCGTTCAAGGAGGGTGGTATGCGCCTCAACCTGCTTGCGCTCACCGGCGTATGCCTAAATGTGGTCATTGCAGTCGCCCTGTTCTACATACAGGGGGGACACGGCGGCGAAACCTCAATATCGCAGATGGTGGGCGTGATGAGCGGCGCAGTAACCAACACCCCTGGACTCGGCGCGGCGCAGCAGACAGTCCTACAGGTAAACTCACAGGCGTATGACATTTCACAGGAGATGTCAATGGGCTACGCGGCAGCATATCCGCTCGGCGTGGTCGGCATTATACTGGTAATGATACTGATCAAGAAGTTCTTCCGCATCAACATCGACAACGAGGCCAAGGAGGTGGAGAAGGAGCAGAACGATTCGCACCTCGCCCCTCACATCATAACCGTGCGCGTAACCAACGAACTCATCGACGGTCTGAACATGCGCAAGCTGCACACGGTCATCACCTGCAACTACGTTATCTCGCGCATCGAGCGTCCTGACGGCAAGCTGATTATACCTACGTCGGACGACGAGGTGCATCTGGGCGACCTTGTGCTGGTGGTCTGCTCCGTGCAGGACGAGGAGATATTCGTGCGCTTCATCGGCCCGCTCGTCGAGAAGAAATGGGAGATGGAGAACGGCCCGGTCATCTCGCGCCGCGTCCTTATTACCAAGACCGAATACAACGGCGTGCGCCTCGGCTCGCTGCGCATACCGATGGGCTACAAGCTGAACGTGACGCGCGTCAACCGCGCTGGCGTTGACCTGCTGGCAAGCGCGAGCCTGCGGCTTCAGCTGGGCGACCGCCTCACTGTGGTTGGCAAGCAGTCTGACATTACACGGTTTGCCGACCGTGTGGGCAACTCGATGAAACGCCTCAACGAGCCGAACCTCTTCACCATGTTTGTCGGCATTTTCCTGGGCATCATCTGCGGCATGATACCATTTGCAATCCCCGGAATGTCAGTGCCGATGAAGCTCGGCCTCGCCGGAGGACCGCTCGTGGTGGCTATCCTAATAAGCGCATTCGGACCGAAATTCCACCTCGTGACGTATACCAACTCGGCAGCCAACCTGCTCCTGCGCGAGATAGGCATCTGCCTGTTCCTCGCCTCTGTGGGCATCTCTGCCGGCAAGGACTTCGCCTCCGTCGTGTTCAACACGACTGGCGCAATGTGGGTGCTGTATGGCTTCATAATAACCGTCGTTCCGCTGCTGGTGGTAGGCATCATAGCACGCGCTAAATACAAGGTGAACTATTTCTCAATCATGGGCCTGCTCTCCGGCGGATACACCGACCCGCCCGCGCTGGCATACGCCAACAAGGTTGCCAACAATGACCTGCCGGCAGTGGCATACTCCACTGTCTACCCACTGACGATGTTCATGCGCGTCATCATGGCGCAGTTCGTCATACTCTGCCTGCTGTAGGCATTTTGCTACGCTGCCGTTGGCGGATACGCGGCTTTTGAGTAACTTTGCAGAGCAAAATTCCAACCGGGATGAAAGTTCTGAAATTCCTGAAAGACTGGGTGCTCGTGGTGTCGATGATAGCCGGCATCGCGGGTTATTTCATATTCGCGGCACTCCCCTTCCCTGCGGAGGTGCGCCACGCCGCGCTGTCGTGCGTAGAGGTGGTGCAGCCGCTGCTGATATTCAGCATGCTCTTCCTGACGTTCTGCCGCCTCGACCTGCATGACCTGCGCCTCTGCCGCTGGCACAAATGGCTGCTGCTGATACAGGCGGGCGCGTTCTCGGGCATAGCGTTGATACTCATCGCATTGCCGCACAGTGGGCTGCGCGTTGTACTCGAGGGTGCTATGCTCTGCATGATTTGCCCGACGGCGACCGCCTCGGCTGTCATCACGCGCAAACTAGGCGGCGACGTGGCTTCGATCACAACATACCTAATACTCGTCAACATCGCCGTAGCAATACTTATCCCGACATTCGTGCCGTTTGTACACCCGCACCCTGGCATGGGCATACTCTCCTCGGGGCTGCTCATCCTCGGCAAGGTGTTCCCGCTGCTGCTGTTGCCGCTGTTCGCCGCGCTTGCAGTCAAAAAATGGCTGCCAGCACTGCACCGGCGGCTGCGCGAATTGCAGGAACTCTCATTCTATATGTGGGCTGTCGCGCTGGCACTGGCATTGACCGTCACCACACGCAGCATCGTCCACAGCGACGTCTCCCTGTCCACGCAGGTGTGGCTCGTCGTCGTGTCGTTCATCTGCTGCATCGTGCAGTTCAAATTGGGGTGGATAGTCGGCGACAAATACGGCGACCATATCACCGCCGGCCAGGCTCTCGGCCAGAAAAACACCGTATTCGTGATATGGCTCGGATATACGTTCTTCAGCCCCGTGACTTCAGTCGTCGGCGGCTTCTACAGCATCTGGCACAACGTCATAAACTCGTGGCAGCTGTACCGCCACAAGCAGCAGCTCGACAGCGAGCAGGAGCAAATAGAAGAGAACGGCGAAGGTCAGAAAAGCGTCGGCTGACCGTCGGCAGACTGACGGTGGCGGTGCAGGTGTGAGTATGCCAAGTCCGTCACCTCGCGCCCGCGCGGCGTGCGCTTCATGAAGCCCTCCTTGATTAGAAACGGCTCGTAAACCTCCTCCAGCGTGCCGGCATCCTCGCCCAGCGCAGTGGCTATCGTGCTCAGCCCTACCGGGCCTCCCTTGAACTTGTCGATTATCGTCGTCAGTATGCGGTTGTCTATCTCGTCCAGGCCGTACTGGTCGATGTTGAGCGCAGTGAGGGCGTAACGCGCCATCTCCAAGTCGATGTTGCCGTCCCCTTTGACCAGCGCGAAGTCGCGCACACGCCGCAGCAGTGCATTGGCGATACGCGGCGTGCCACGGCTGCGCAACGCTATTTCCTGGGCAGCATCGTCAGAGATGCCCACTTTCAGCAGCCCCGCCGACCGCAGCACTATTCCCTTAAGCGTCTGGTGGTCATAGTATTCCAGGTGGCAGTTGATGCCGAAACGCGCACGCAGCGGCGAGGTGAGAAGCCCCGAGCGCGTGGTCGCGCCGATAAGCGTGAACGGCGCGAGCGTCAGCTGCACGCTCTTAGCCCCCGGACCCTTGTCAAGCATGATGTCGATACGGAAATCCTCCATCGCCGAATACAGGTACTCCTCCACTATCGGGTGCAGCCGGTGTATCTCGTCGATGAAAAGCACGTCATGCTCCTCGAGCGACATGAGTATGCCCGCCAGGTCGCCCGGCTTGTCCAGCACCGGCCCCGACGTGACCTTGAAGCCCACGCCCAGCTCGTTGGCGATGATGTTGCTCAGCGTAGTCTTGCCCAGTCCCGGAGGCCCGTGCAGCAGCGTATGGTCGAGAGCCTCGCCACGCATACGCGCCGCGCTGACGAAAACGCTCAAGTTCTCGATGATTTTCTCCTGGCCGCTGAAGTCGCCGAAAGACAGCGGCCGCAACGCCTTCTCGAAATCGCCGTCACGCCGGCGGTCGCGTATGTCAAAGTCATCTGCTTGCATATCCGCAAAGGTACAAAAATACCGCGACACGGCAAACCCTCCATGCCCACCGCCGCCGATTTTCGCCCCGCCGCGTCCACCATTTCCGGATAAAATCATTACCTTTGTTAAACATGTACCCGAAAAGGCGTTTTCGGGTACATATCAGGGTCGATATGGGTCATAAAACCCGTTTTCGGGTACATATCAGCCCTTCGCCGCAATGAATAATCAGGAAAATATTTGATTATGAAGGGAAACAGCAAGACCGCATTGCTTATCATTGACATGCAGCGCGACTTTGTAGAGCCGAGCGCGGTGCTGTGCGTAGCCGGAGCAGCGGCTACAGTGCCGGCTATAGACACACTTGCCCGACGCGGGCGCGAACTCGGCTGGACAGTGATACACGTCATACGCGCACACCGTGCAGACGGCAGCGATGCCGAACCGGCACGGCGACACCTGTTCACTGGCGGCAGCGGATATTGCGTCGCCGGCTCGCGAGGCGCGGAAATCGTGGACGGCATCAGCGTATGCGCGTCAGACATCACCGTAGTCAAAACGCGCTTCAGCGGCTTCTACCGCACCGACCTCGACGGCATACTCTCGCGCCTCGGCACACGGCGCATAGTGATAGCCGGCACGCAATACCCCAACTGCATACGCGCCACGGCCGTCGATGCGCTGATGCGCGACTATGAGGTGACCGTATGCACCGACTGCTGCTCGGCAGCCGACGAGCAGACCGCCCGCGCCAATATCGCCGACATGCGCCGCATGGGCATCAGCTGCCTACCCTCCTCCTTCCTCAAGTAGCCGTTCATCGGAGTTCTCAGAGTACTCAGAGAACTCGGAAGAGGCCGAAAAAAAGAGGACACGTCACCGCGTGGTGACACGTCCTCTCTTGTACTGTTATTCCGAAGCTGACAGGAATCAGCAGGGAAGGGCTGCGTTGGTCTTGTGCACAGCAGCTGCGCTCTTGGCGAACAGAGCCTTCTCCTCCTCGTTGAGGTCAAGCTCGACGATCTTCTCGATACCGTTCTTGCCCAAGATGCAGGGAACACCGATGCAGAGATCCTTCTCGCCATACTCGCCCTCGAGCAGAGCAGAGCAGGGGATGAACGCCTTCTGGTCGTGGATGATAGCCTCAACCACCTCAGCTGCAGCTGCGCCCGGAGCGTACCATGCGGAAGTGCCGAGCAGCTTGGTCAGAGTTGCGCCGCCGACCATAGTGCTTGCAACCACCTCGTCCATAGTCTTCTCGTCGAGGAGCTTGGTAGCGGGGATGCCGCGATAAGCAGCAAAACGCTTCATCGGGATCATCGTAGTGTCGCCGTGGCCGCCGATTACGAAACCTTCAACCTCGTTGGCATTGGCGTTGAGAGCCTTGCTGAGGTTGAATTTGAAACGGCTGCTGTCCAGTGCGCCGCCCATGCCGATGATGCGGTTCTTGGGCAGGCCGGAAATCTTGTGGATCAGATATGTCATCGTGTCCATCGGGTTGGATACGCACACGATGATAGCGTTGGGGCTGTGACGCAGCACGCTCTCAGTCACCTGCTTAACGATGCCGGCGTTCACGCCGATGAGTTCCTCGCGGGTCATGCCCGGCTTGCGGGGGATACCGGAAGTGATGACGACAACGTCACTGTTAGCCGTCTTCTCATAGTCGTTTGTGACACCGATGACACGAGTGTTCATGTCAAGGAGGTTAGCTGTCTGCATCATATCCATGGCCTTGCCCTCGGATACGCCCTCTTTGATATCGATCATCACGACTTCGTCTGCAACCTCGCGGATAGCCATCACGTTAGCTGCTGTTGCGCCTACGTTACCAGCGCCTACAACTGTCACTTTTGACATAGTAATATGTTGTTTTTTGGTTATGTAATGTGTTCTATGTTCTGACCGCAAAATTACAACTTAATTTCTGCAACGCCAAACCTGCGGCGGGTAATTTTTGCCACTTTATTAGTCAAAACCTCCCCGACCCCGGCTACGCGCCCTCCGGCAGCGGCAAACTGGCACTTCCGTCCCCTTGCCCGCGCCTCGCAGAAACCCAAGAACCGATCTGCGGTCATCAGTATAACACCGCAGCCGCGAAAATTTCCCTCCCTGCGCCGCCAAAATCAGCCCCCAATGCGCACACCGAATGCGCACTTCTCTTCGCAAGAGAAGTTTACCGCTCGCAAAATTAGTGCATCTATTTGGATTTCACAAGATTTACGCCGTATTTATGACAAAAAAATCGCCGAAATCGGCGATTAAATTGTACTTCTCTTCTACTTTCTGCCCAAACACTCTTGCGCAACAATCATATAATCAAGGTGTTGAAAAGCACGTGTACTTCTCTTGCGAAGAGAAATTCATCCAAACAACACGAGCCCAGCTCACAAACTTGACATATAACTCACCAGATAACAACACGTTACGATGAACAAAAAAGTCATATTATTCGCCGGATTAGGAGTAATCCTCCTGATTGCAATTATACTTGTCTGTTGTGGAGGAAGCACTATCACGGTCAGCGGCTCACGAGAACCGCAGAAGGACACCGGCAAACCGACGCTTAAAGTATACATCGAGAACTCCGGCAGCATGGACGGATACATGAGCCAAGGCTCCGAGCTGAAAGACGCTGTATACGCATACATCAGCGACCTCAACTCCGAATGTGGCGCAGTATACCTCAACTACATCAACAGCACAGTAATACCATATCCCAGCAAGGACATCACATCATATATCAAAACCATGAACCCGCAGACATTCGCGATGGCCGGCGGAAACAGGCACACCACCGACATCAGCGAAGTCATCAAGCGTGTGCTTCTGGGCATGGACAAAAACACCGTCGCCATACTGGTTTCCGACTGCATACTGGCACTGCCCGGCGGTGACTCCACCAAAGAGCTCGGCATCTGCAAGACATCCGTCAAACTCGCCGTCGAGAACGGCCGCAAGAAAATCCCCGACCTCGGCGTACAGATACTGAAGATGGAGTCAACGTTCACCGGCACATACTACCAGTTCACCGGCACAGAGCAGCTTTCAGGCGTGAAACGCCCCTACTATATATGGATATTCGGACGCGCCGGCACGCTTGCGCGGCTGAACCGCGAAGCCGACTACACCGCCCTCCCCGGCTACAAAGACATGGTCGCCTTCACCGCCCCCGTCCCCAACGCCTATAATGCCGGCGAACCAAGCGGAAAACCTAAAAAAGTTCATTTACAGAGAGGCAACTCGGATAATAAGGTATATAAGTTCACGGTTCAGGCAGATATGAGAGAGACCCTCTTACCCGCCTCGGCAACAACTGACTTAAAAAATTACCAAATAACAGCAGACGGAATAGCCATTGAAAAGATAGCGACCCAAACCGGAGATAAAAAGTACAGCCACACAATATTTCTCACCATGCAGAAAGACACACGCTTACCCGAGACAAAACTCACATTCCTACGTCCAGCAATGCCAGCATGGGTGGCAAACACAAATGACAATACCGGCAAAGAAATCCGCAAGCACCTCCAGCAGACTACGGGCATAGCCTCCATTATCGGTGGTGTCGCAGAAGCATACCGCAAAGAAAACGTAATCGCGACAATGGAGGTTTTCTTCGACAAAAAAGAGTCTCACGATACACAAGAACCGCAAGAGAACAACTCACGGACGAACAGACACAACCAAACCAATAAATAACCTGAAAACCAAAAAACAACAATCATGGGAGAATTTTTCGGAAGCCTATACTGCTTCATATTTGAGGACTTCTTCGGGTGGAACCTCGCAGACTACCTTTGGGGCGGCGAATCATACCCACAATCGACTGGCAACTCATACATAGGCATCGGCTTAACCATGCTCGGCATCAGCCTTGCCGTGGTGCTGCTGTTCTACTATGTTATCAACAGCTCGAAATTAAACAACTGGTGGGGATGGCTGATTTTCATGGTCGGCAACGCCGTAATCAACTTCTTCACAGGCTGGCTCACAGTGCAGTCAGACTATAACGAAGGCAAAATGGTGAGAATTGACGATGTTTCCGGAGATACCCAATCAATAAATGTCTTCACACAAGACCTAATCAACTTCGGTGTCAGCAACGCAATACTCTCCATCCTTGCATTCTTCTTATTCTCAATGATATTCAAGTGGTGGAGCATAAATTGCCCTAACGCGCCATTCAACGCATAACCAAAACAACACAAAACCATACAACCATGGCCAAATTATTCATATTCGGCATCGGCGGCACCGGCTCGCGCGTCTTGCGCTCGCTGACGATGCTGCTCGCTGCCGGTGTCAAGTTCGGAACGGACGAAATAGTGCCGATAATCATCGACCCCGACGCAAGCAACGGCGACCTGACGCGCACAATAGCTTTGCTTACGGATTACAATGCTATAAGGAACAACTTGACATTTCCGGCACAAAATCCGAGCCAGTTCTTCCGCACTGCCATAACCAACTGCATGACGGCTCTTCCTTTCCGCATACCAGTCGGCGGAACAAACCAGACATTCGAGAATTACATAGACCTGAATGGAATGTCTACAGCCAACAAAGCCATCTCGAAAATGCTGTTTTCGGACAATAATCTCGGCACACAGATGACAGACGGCTTTCATGGCAATCCCAATATCGGCAGCGTCACGCTGAATCAAATCCCATTTTCCAAAGCATTCAATGATTTCGCCCAGCAATTCACAGCAGGTGACCGCATCTTCATCATCAGCTCCATATTCGGCGGAACAGGGGCAAGCGGCTTCCCCCTATTGCTGAAAACGCTCCGCACAAATACGACCATGCCCAATCTCGCTTTAATCAACAATGCAGAGATTGGAGCTATCACGGTATTACCGTATTTCAAAGTGGAGCAAGCACCTGATGATGAGCCTAACAAAATAGACTCCGACACGTTCATCTCCAAGGCAAAGGCTGCTCTTGAATATTATGAGGGCAATATCTGTGGCAGCGTTGATGCCATGTACTACATAGCAGACAATATCACAGACACATACGAATACCACGAAGGAATGTCAGAGCAGCAGAACAACGCCCACCTGATAGAACTTCTCGCAGCAACAGCCATTGTGGATTTCTCCAACAATGCATTCCCTCATGATCCTGATATGCCAATTTTGACAACGCATAAGGAACTCGGCCTGAAAGACGGCATTGGCAGCACTGTCAACTTCGCGTCATTTCATGATAGTCTGCGATATATGCTTTACAATCCCCTGATTCAGTTTACCCTGACAGCAAATGCGCTGACTGACAACCTGTCATATTACAGCAGCGACACATTTGCTGCAACTAAGAACATTTTCAAAACAGCCTTCTACAGATCACAGTCCTTCCTGAAAATGAACTCGTTCTTTGGGTCGTACAAAGAGTGGCTGACCGAAATGAAAAACAACATCCGCTCCCTCGACCTGTTCAACCTCAACTGCGGCAACAGTCCTTTTGATGTAGTCAACGGCGTTACGCCTCGGAAAGTAACCAGTATACATTCAAACTATGACCTTCTCACCGGGTGGCTAAACTCCGCCGCGAAAGAGGCTGCAAAAGGCTCATTAGAGTCGCACTTCCTCGAGATGTTCTACAGAGGCACAGAAACAGCAGTAACCAAAAAATTCTGAACCCACCATGTCTACAATATTCAAACTACATACAGGCGGCCCTGCTGTCGACGACTGGGGAAATACCGTAAACTACCCCTACGACAGCACTGCGCTCGCAACAATACCAGACCCGAATGGTGCGAAGGCGAGTCATGAGATCACGTCTATCCCTTCCCCTTTCGCACGCATTGACCTTGTGAAGTCCGCATTCGGGCATGTCAACACCCTGGGGCTTAACGGCAACACCATTTTCCACAAGATGGTTTCCGACACCCTCGATGTTGCGGAGATATTCTTCAACATCGGCAAGTACACGGACAAAGTCGAAATCATACGCTGGAATCCGACCGAAGGCATTAACGCATTGAAAGCCTCACCAAATGCGGGCAGCAAATACCTCGGCGATGCACTCGAGAAGTATATGCAGTCAGCACCAGCCGGCAGCAACTTCAACCTGTTGCAGGACATCTACCTGCTCAATTACAGACATGGGTTAGATACGCTGAATATTATCGGCGCGACCTCGCCCTCAGCTCTTTTTTTCTGCAGTGCAAATAACCTGACTAAAGTTGTACACAGAGACGGCTTGACTGAAGATCAAAAAATATACTTCGGCAACGGAGCGCAGCCTTTCACCGGCACTTTCCGTCCATTGGATCAGCGAGACCCAGAGTTCGTTGAGTACATGTTTGCTCTGAAAAACAGCATCCCCAACTTTGCGAGCCCGTTCCCCGAAGTTTTCCAATACATACAACACACTCGCGCACGTATTGCCTCGACGAACCCCACCAGAGCAATACACCTCGACACAGTCCAATTAGCGACCTTAAACCTTAATGCAATCAACGTTGCAGACGGAGCTGCTATTTTTGGAGCAGAAGTATTGGGACACCAGCTGTACAGCAAATCAACTGCATTTAAGGCAGCAAGCTGCGAGTTCAAAATCGCCGCGACAAGACCAATTGTAGGAATCACGCCCTTGGCACTGCCTACTCAATCCGGCAATATATATGCGAGTCTGCAGTATGGCGGCGGCATTTGGGGCGACACTAACAAAGCCCCATTCATCGACCCACAAGGCAACATCAACAGCCGCACGCTGCCGGCAAACGGCTCGACATACCCCTATCTGACTGTCAGCGACTTCCTCGAAGACAGAATCATCCGCGTTCCCCACACGCTCAACAAGGAACACTATTTCGACGGCAACCTGACCGGCAACGACGAGGGCGAGGCATACCTGCTTCCGCTCAAGCCGCTGTTCTTCGACTACTTCACCGCAGACGACCTGCAGGCAAAGAAAATGCCCGACGGCAAGCCGATGATAGAGATGAACGTGCTCGCTGGCGGCAGCGTAAAGGTTACACTGCGCATCCCCATTGCCGCCAACGATGGACACAAGAAATATGTCGAATACACCCGCATATACGAGCCCAATACCGACCCGCAAATAGGCGCAAACTCCAACATCGGCGCAATCACAGACCTTGATTTCACGGGATTTGTGATGCCTATGGTGAAATTCGCAACCCCAGCAGAAGCCATCTACAATATTACCTGCTTGCAAACGAAATCAAAAGAGATAACATTCTCCTTCTTCAATGAGGAGGGCAATGTAATGCCAGATTCGGATGTATGCAGAAATCCCGAAAGCGGTATCGATTGCGAAGAAGACAACTACCTGATCAAAGGCAGCAACTTCGAGCATATCCGCGTCACTAAGGCTGCGAGCGGGTACAGCGGCATGCTATTGCCGAAGTTCAAGAAGCAAAATCCAACCAAGACATTTGAGTTTGCAGTTGACCTCGGCACGTCAAACACGCACATCGAGTATCGCGACAGTATTGACACAACGATACGAGCATTCACCATAGATGCAGCAGACAATCAACTGCACCCCATGCTCATGGATGCTGAAATGAGAACTGAACAAGAAGTGCTGGAAAAGGACTGCATCCCACAAGAAATTGGCACAGGCGATTTCCAGTTCCCCACACGTACGGTTCTCTCATTCGCGAACAATGTAGATTGGGTTCATACCGAGAACCCATACGGAAGAGTCAATATTCCGTTCTACTTCGATAAGCGTAAACCCCTTGACCACAATACGACCAAGACAAACCTCAAGTGGCTCGATGACGCAACAGGACAAGCACAACTGACGGCATATATACGATGCCTGATGCTCATACTGCGCAACAAGGTGGTGCTGAACGGCGGAGAACTTCAAAGAACCAAAATAACATGGTTCTATCCGATAAGCATGGAAGCCTGGAGAAAAGCAGAAATCAGCGTGGTTTGGGCGGACGCATATCAGGAATACTTTGGAGGCCCAATCGGCAACATCCGCGACATAACAGAATCTGCAGCTCCTATAGAGCATTGGTTTGGCAGAATAGCGAATGCCAACAGAATGGTCAACATCGACATCGGCGGAGGAACTACCGACATCGCTTTTGCTAGCGGAGGAACAGTAGGTCAAGTCACATCATTCCGTTTTGCTGCAGACTCTCTGTTCAGTAACACTCTTGCAGATGGTGATACGACAAACGGAATAATCGACTATTATTTCCCGAATATTCTGAATGTACTCCACTCGGTTAAAGCCGACGAACTGTTCAAAATAGGGGAAAAGTTGGATAATAACCACAGCAATCCTGCAGACAAGGCATCGTTCTTGTTCGGTCTGAAAAACAGCACAGAAATCAAAGGGAAAAAGGTCGAACTTAACAAGGTGGATTTCAACAGAATGTTGTCACAAGACCGCGAGTTTAAGATCGTGTTCATTCTGTTCTACACATCTATAATCTACCATGTGGCGCAAATCGCCAAATCGAGAGGCGACATCCAGCCACCGAATGTCATAACGTTCAGCGGCAACGGCAGCAAAGTTCTCAACATAATAACCTCTGACACAAAAATCCTTGTCAACTACACAAAGGCTATATTCAACCAGCTTGGACTCGAATATGGAGCGGGACAACAACTTGAGATAATGGGATTGGATGGTTCAACCACCGCCAAAACCGCCACCTGCAAGGGTGGCATCACCATCGGAGCTGGCGCTGCAATGGGTACTCCGATTATCTTCCGCAGCGACAATGAAGGTGTGGTTGACACAAGACTGAAATACAAGCATGTTCAACAAGAAATCGACGGTCTTCCCAATCCCGATTTCAACCAAGAATATATGCAGTCCGTTGAGAAGTCAGTCAAGGACTTCTTTAAGTTCGCATTGGAGACCATGCCAAACCCAACAGTCTTCAACTTCAAGGACAACTTCAAGGTAGACCCGACATCTATCCAAACTGCAAAGAACATCTCATCTAAAGACATCAGCAATTACCTCAAAAGAGGCATCAGCAACCTGACAAAGAACAAAGAGGAGATGCTCCAGTCTCAGATTGAGGAAACATTCTTCTTCTATCCGATAAAGGGTGTCCTCAACGATCTCTCAACAGCAATCTACAACAACAAAGCAGCTGCGGCAGGAAATGCCGCTGGCGAAGCATAACACAACAATCCAATGAAATACAAACAGATAATGAAGATACTGTTTGCAGGAATGGTCATGCTGGCTCTCGCCGGCATGACTTCCTGCGGACAAAAAAACAACAACACGAAAGACTCCGATAGTACACCACACCTACATGAATCGGATAATAAAAAAGCAGAACAGACACAGGTTACAGGCAACGACACAACCATTGTTATACCTCATGCCAAAGTGAGTGAAATCATCCGACTTCGCGACAAAATCCAACAAAGTGATACTACAGAATACTGCCGCAGAGACACCATTTATCAGATTATTAGAAAATACATAACTGAAAACATGGTGATTAAGTCTCCAACCGAAGATTCCAATCGCACTGAAAATCCTAATAACATACAGACCAGTGATGCCACATTGGTGAATGGGATATCCAATATTCAAGACGGCCTAGACCGTCTTGAGAGCGAACAAATAACCAGATTCGAAGACATCAAAAAACTCGAGGAACAGGGAGACAACAGAGGTCTAATCGGTTTTATAGCAGTCGTAGTATTCTTGATATTTATAATAGCTGTCGTTCACCTTGCTCTTTTCGCACAAAAGAACAAACGAAGAGGGACAGTTTCATATACGAATGGAACTAGTCAGCAACCCAACCAGATTACACAGTCGCAGTATAATAATCTGGTACAGTCTATAGTAAGCCAGATAAACAAAAGTCTTCCGAATACAGCTGCGCTAAAAAAAGAAATAGTGGATGACATATCCTTAAAAATTAAGGATATGATCTCAAAACACACCACTGGCGGAAACAACTACTCGGGTTCAACTCCACTGCCTATAGTCGACCCAAAACTGAACAGAACTGGTAGAACCGCCTATTTCAAAGCGACCATAGGCGAAAAAACATTCCAGAAAGAGACAGCCAGCAAAGACAACAGATGCTGCTACCAGTGTACAATATCTCTTGACGGCAAGACTGCTGAGTTCTGGCCTATCGTAACTGCCGCCAAAATCAGACAATTCGACCACCTGAAAGAAGCTGTCACATTCATCGGGAATACAGAATCTGCGACGGATTACGAGGTTCGCACTAACGGAACGGCTCGGTGGGACGGTGAACAGTGGAAAGTGGAAACGAAAGCTATAGTCAAACTCATCTGACGGGGATATGGATATAGTACTCATAATCACGTGCGTGATAATACTGGTGCAGCTGGCGGTGGTCTTCTACAACGTCCGCCGTATGCTGATGTTCGGCCAGATTTTCTCCAAGCAGGACTCATGGATGCTGACGAAAAACTTTTCCACGAACCTCGTCAGCGGCATTTCAGGTCAGGGCAACAAGATTTTCACCGCCATCGTTGACTCTATCAACAAGTACCTGCGCAACAACCAGGGGTCGGTTATCGACTTCGGGCTGCTCAAGGATGCTGTTGACCGCCATTGCGACTCTGTTGAAAATGACATCTCGTCGCAAACGCCTGTGCCGCTATACCTTGGCCTTGTCGGCACTATGCTTGGTGCAATAATCGGTCTGTTCGGGCTGATACATTCAGATGCGCTGAACATATTGACCGATACAGACGCGAGCATGGAAAGCATGAAGACTGGCGTAAACTCGCTGCTTGACGGCGTGGCATACGCCATGATCGCTTCCGTAGTCGGTATATTTCTGACCACTGTCAGTTCACTCACATTCCGTTTTTTCAAACTTTCAGAGGAAAGCGGCAAGAACTCGTTTCTCGCGTGGATGCAGTCGGAATTGCTGCCGGAACTCCCCACGGACACCGCTCAGGCTCTGAACAAGATGGTGAAGAACCTCAACGAGTTCAACAGGACTTTTGCAGACAACACCGCCAATCTCGGCAAGACCCTGCGAGAGGTCAACCAGTCGTACGAAACGCAAGCCGAAGTCATCAAGGCGGTGCATGACATGGACGTGATGAGCATGGCTCGCGCCAATGTGGAGGTACTGACACAGTTACAGCAATGCACCGGCAAACTGGAGCTGTTCAACAAATACCTGAATGACATACAGGGCTATACGGAAGCGATACACCGCTTTGAGACGATGTTCAACAGTGAGGCTGACCGTCTCCACGTCCTTGAGGAAATACGCAACTATTTCCAAAGGCACAAGGCGGAAATAGCCCACAGCGTGGGAGAGGCAGACGACAGCATCAGCACGGCGTTGCAGACCATAAACGAACACGCGACACTGGGCGTGAACGACATGAAACTGCGTTTCGTGGAGATGTGCGAGGCGTTCAAGGAGATCATCGGCAAGGAGAAAGAGACCTTCGAGCAGTTTGCCCATGAGCTGAAACAGACATTCAGCGAGCAGCTGTCGAGCATGCCGCAGATTGAGAAGAAGCTGGGCGAAATATCAGCAGTACCCGAAAAGTTGGGGCAGCTGATAAAGCGCATGGAGGAGTCCAACCAGCGTCTTGTCGAAGAAATGCGCAAAGCCGCCAAAAGCGACAGGAAGCCCAACACCGGCGGAAAAGAAACTGGGAAAGGCGATAACGGCAAAGGCGGCAGCAGAGACAGCGGTAACGACACTGGCAACGTCGGAGATGACGACAGCAACAGCGGCAGCAAAGAGCCTGACAGCAAGCGCATCTGGAAATGGTCAATAATCGGCGGAATCACTGGCATTGGATTCGGTGTTGGCCTGTTCGCACTGATGACCACTTGCTCTCATCCCAACGGAAGCAAAACATCAGACACTGACACAGACAGCGTTTGGGAGGCAGTTGTGGAAGACACCCCGACAGACACTTTGGGTGATTCCGTAAAATGGGCAGAGGCAGATTCGAACAAATCCGACTCTACAGCCTATAAGCCGACAATTAGCACTGCCTCGCCGAACAACACAACCAGCAAAAACTCAATGGCAAAACCTGCCTCCAACTGATTATGGCACAGCGGAAAGAGTCTTTTTTCTGGACAAGCTATTCGGACCTCATGACAAGCCTGTTTTTCGTCATGCTGGTGCTGTTCGTCCTTGTCATAGTCCTGTTGCACAAGCGTATGGAGGCGACAGAGGCGCAGCTTGAGGAAATCAAGAAGATCGAAAACTCTACCATGGAGCTTGGACAACACAGCCAATATTTTGAGTACAACAAGGATTACCGCAAGTATGTGTTAAAAAATATCAAAGTCCAATACCCTACCGGCATATCGAACATTCATGAGATAACCGACACAACACAGCTGCAAAAACTCCGGGAAGTGGGAAAAGTAATCCAGGACTTCCTGGACAGACACAACGACAACAACTACGTCCTCATAATCGAGGGACAGGCATCAGCCGATGACTACGCTTACAACTACAACCTAAGCTACGAGCGTGCGCTCGGGCTTATGCAGTACTGGAGCAGCGAGAACATCAGGTTTGGCAACAACTGTGAGATACTGGTATCGGGCAGCGGCGACGGCAAGCTGGACACCCACTCGATGCGAGACACATCTGACGATAAAAAAAACCAGCGTTTCCTAATACACATACTCCCCAAAAACATTATCGATGACAGCAAGAACAAGAAACCTAACAAGTAGATACGTCATTCCGGTGCTTACTTCGCTGATGTTCAGTTCGTGCAGCGGCTGCCACCGCTCGGGGCAGAACAGGGACAGCGGCAGGGAGAGACACCGCACGGAAGCAGCACAGGAGGCCTCGCAAGAGAGTCTCGTGAATGCGACTGTACCAGCATCTGACAATGCGAACAGGCACAAGATGGACGGGACGGAGATTTTTGAGCGGTACAACAAGGCGGTGTTCATGGTTTACACCAGCGACGGCGTGAGCGGTTTCCAGGGGTCGGGCTTCTTCATCAACAGCGAGGGGCTGGCTGTCAGCAACTATCATGTGTTTGCCGGGACTGGCCAGGGGCTGGAGCAAATCAAACTTGCAGGAAACGACAACGCATACAAGGTTGCTGAAGTAATCCATTGCGACGAGGAGAATGACTTCATTCTGTTCCGCGTCAACGTGAAGAGCAACAAGTATATTCCCATAGCACAGGAGAAACCGAAAGTCGGGGCGACGGTGTATGCCATAGGCAGCCCACGCGGTCTGGAGAACACGCTGTCTGACGGCAAGGTGTCACAGTGGCGCGACAATGCCCGGACGATGATGCAGATTTCGGTTCAGATAGACCATGGCAGCAGCGGCGGCGCGTTGATCAACGAGTACGGCGAGGTTGTGGGCATCACGTCGGGGACGTTTGCTGACGGCTCGCAAGCCAACCTGAACTACGCATGGAGCATCGATGTGGTCAAGCCGTATTTGGGGCAGTGACCGCAACAGCATAGATACGGCGAGAGGGGCGCGTGTGCGTCCCTCTCGTTTGTTTTTGTGCGCGGCTGCTTGGCGAGCGGCCATGGCGAGGTTATTCGTCCATGGTGGCGGCAAACTCCATCAAGTAGGCCTTGATGAAGTCGTCGATGTCGCCGTCCATCACGCCGTTTACGTCTGAGGTCTGGTAGCCTGTGCGGTGGTCTTTGACGCGGCGGTCGTCGAATACGTAGGAGCGTATCTGGCTGCCCCACTCTATCTTCTTCTTGCCGGCCTCGACCTTGGCCTGCTCTGCCATGCGGTGCTGCAGCTCCTTCTCGTAGAGGATTGACTTGAGCTGGCGCATGGCGTTCTCCTTGTTCTTGGGCTGGTCGCGTGTCTCGGTGTTCTCGATGAGGATTTCCTCTTCCTCGCCGGTGTATGGGTCTTTGTACTGGTAGCGCAGACGCACGCCGGACTCGACCTTGTTGACGTTCTGGCCGCCGGCACCGCCGCTTCGGAACGTGTCCCATGACACGCATGCGGGCGCGACGTGTATCTCGATAGTGTCGTCAACGAGCGGGGTTACGAATACGGAGGCGAATGATGTCATGCGCTTGCCCTGCGCGTTGTAGGGGCTGACGCGGACGAGGCGGTGCACGCCGTTCTCGCTTTTCAGATAGCCGTAAGCGTAGTCGCCTTCGATGTTGACAGTCACAGACTTGATACCGGCATCGTCGCCCTCGAGCAGCTGCGCTATCGAGGTCTTGTAGCCGTGTTTCTCCGCCCAGCGCAGGTACAGGCGCATGAGCATCTGCGCCCAGTCCTGGCTCTCCGTGCCGCCGGCGCCGGAGTTGATTTTCAGCACCACGCCGAGCTTGTCCTCCTCGCGGCGGAGCATGTTGCGCAGTTCGAGCTGTTCGATGGCGTTGAGCAGCGCGGCGTATTGCGCGTCTATCTCCTCCTCGGTCACGAGTCCCTCCTTGAGGAAGTCAAATGCAAGCTCAAGCTCGCCGGTCTGCTTGTCGATAGCCTCGTAAGCGTCTATCCAGTAGTGCAGCCCTTTGATTTTGCGCATTTGCTCCTCGGCTTTCTTCTGGTCTTCCCAGAAGTCGGGGACGTGAGTGCGGAGTTCTTCCTCCTCGACTTCGATACGCTTGGTGTCGATGTCGAGGTATTTGTTGAGGGCGTCTCGCCGCTCCTGTATCTCTTTCAGTTGGTCCTGAGTTATCATTGTCAGTGTGTGTTTATGCGGTGCATAATGTGCGGCGAGCCGCGCCAAGGGCATAGCACGCCAAAGCAAGTGCAAAGTTAACAATTATTCCGCATAGTATCAGTGCCGTGCGTCCTAATTTTCATTATCTTTGCAGCTGTTGCGCTGCCTCGGCAGGCTTTGCAACGAGTTCCGCACAATGGAATAACCGATATGACAGATTTTGCAGCTATAGATTTCGAGACCGCCAACTGTGAGCGCACGAGCGTGTGCAGCGTAGGCGTGGTGACAGTGCGCGACGGCGCGGTCGCCGACACATATTATTCCCTCATCAAGCCAGAACCGGACTACTACATACGTCGGTTTACGGCTATCCACAGGCTGTCAGCGGCAGACACGGAAAATGCCCGCGTGTTTCCAGAGGTATGGGCTGAAATAGAGCCTGTTATCGCGGGGCTGCCGCTTGTGGCGCACAACAAGGCGTTTGACGAGGGGTGTCTGCGTGCGGTGTTCCGCAGCTACGGCATGGACTACCCCGACTACCCGTTCTTTTGCACTTACCTTGCGGCGCGTCGTGCGATACAGGGCGCACCCAACTACCGGCTCAACACGATAGCTGCGCTGTGCGGCTACGACCTGCGCCAGCACCACCACGCGCTTGCCGACGCGGAAGCGTGCGCCGCCATCACCATGAAGATACTGTGATGCAACAATAGCGGCATCGCGTCCCTCAAATGTAGGGAAAAACATCTCATGACAAAACAGCGAGGGCAAGCCGGTGTGGCTTGCCCTCGCTTGTATCGTCCGCGCTCGCGTATTATTTTATCTTCTTGAGTTCCTTTTCGTTGACCGTAACGGGGTATTTGCTCTTCAGCTGCTCTACCCAGTCATGTTCGAGCTGATCCTGGTATGCGCCCGTCACAAGTCCGCGCACATCGTCTACCTCCTGCGGCTGTTCGAGTATCACGGGGTTGTAGATGAAGTATATGGGATAGTTGGCAGAAAGGGGCGGCTCGCTGTCGGCGGGGCTGAAGACGAGGTAGTCCACCAGCTTGTTGTCGCCTTTCTTGACCAGCACGCGGTCTATCTGCACGTCCTTGCCAAACTCCTTGCGTATGGTGGAGATGACAGAGTCGTTGCCGAGCTGCGGCAGACGCTCATGCACGAGCTTCGATATGGAGTCGTTGGTAGTCTTGACCAACAGACCCTTCACGCGAGGTTCAGTCCACTTGAAATCGTCGCGGTGAGCCTCGAAATAGGCTTTTAGCCCCTCGGTGTCCTGCGAGGCCTTGTCCCACACGTTCTGCAGGCTAATCTCGTAGAGGAGGCTGCCGTCGCGGTACTCATTGAGCAGGTTGCGGTAGTCGGTATGCTCCACTGCGAGTGCGTCATATTCCGCCTGGCGGAGTTCGCGGTTGGTGTAGTTTGTCAATGCCTGGTTGAGGAGCTTCATCTGGTCAGGCTCGGGAGCTTTGTCGTAGCCGCGCATCACCTTGAGCAGCCCAGCCACGTCACATTTGCGTTTGCCGATGGTCATCACCGTCATTGCGGCCTTCTCGGGAGCTTCGTATGTCTTGAAGAACTCCTCTGTGATGCCGTTTTCACGGACGTATGCTGTCAGCTCATCGACTGCGGCCTTGTTCATTTTCAGCTTGAACTTCTTGCCCCACACGGTGTTCTGATGGTCGACTATCATGTCGCGGTGACCGTCCTGCGGCGAGGTTATGCGGCTGATGAGCTGGCTGCGCATAGCCTCGTAAGGCTCGAGTCCCTTGTTCTCGTGGCGGTAGATGATGTGCCAGCCGAAGTCGGATTTCACCGGGTCGCTGACTTCGCCGTCACGGAGTGCGTAGGCGGCATCGGAGAAAGCGGGTATCATCTGTCCGACGGTGAACGGCGGGAGCTGTCCGCCCTGCGCTGCCGAGCCTTTGTCGTCAGAATACTGGCGAGCCACGTCGGCAAAGCGGCTGGGGTCAGCCTTTACCACAGCGGCAAGGCTGTCAGCCTTAGCCTTGGCAGCGTCCTGCATTTCCTGCGGCATCCGCGCATTGCACATTATAAGTATGTGCGAAGCGGAGAGGCGGCCGGAGAAGGGACGGCGTTTGCCGCCCTGTATGATATGGTAGCCCACATTGGTCTCGAAAGCGGGGCTGATTTCACCCTCGGGGGTTTCAAACATCACCTTCTCAAAGGAGTACGGCAGCACGCCGGCTATCATGTAGCCCATGTTGCCTCCGTTGTCCTTTGACATTCCGTCCTGCGAGAACTGCGCAGCAAGTTCGGAGAAACTGCCGCCGTTCATCAGCACAGCGTGTATTGAGTCGATGCGGGCTTTGGCAGCCGCGTTTGCCTCGCGCCTGCTGCTCTTGCGCAGCATGATGTGCCGAGCCTCGACCTCCGTGTTCATGTGGTCGTACATATCGCGGGCGAGCTTGTCCACGTATGCGGTGTCAGTCATGTACGGTGCAGCGAGCTCGTTGCGGTACTGTATCATCTCGCGCTTGAACTTGGCGGTCGTGTCGATGCCGGCAGCGAGAGCGTCAGCCACTTTCAGCTTGTATATCTTGAACATCTCGACATACTCGTCCAATGGCTGTGCCTCGATCTGCTGCTGCGAGTTCTTGTGATAGAGGTATTCAAATTCCGAGCGGGGAACATCAACGCCGTTGACGGTCATGACCACGGGGTCTTTGGCGGCATACACCGCCAACCCTGTGAGCACGACCCCGGCTCCTATCAAGAGTTTGCTTCTCATTTTCGGTATAATTTGTTTCAACTCCTATAATAACGAGAACAGGGGCGAAAAATTATGCAATGCAGTCAATATCGGCAGATTGCCCTGTGCAGCAGCGTCAGTTGCGGCTGTAGTTGGGAGCTTCGGCCGTGATAGACACATCGTGGGGGTGGCTCTCCAGCACGCCGGCAGAGGTGATGCGTGTGAAGCGGGCGGAGTGCAGAGCCTCGATGTCCTTTGCGCCGCAATATCCCATGCCGGCACGCAGGCCGCCCAGCATCTGGTAAACCACCTCGTAGAGCGAGCCCTTGAACGGCACGCGGGCGGCGATGCCTTCCGGCACGAGCTTTTTCGCGTCGGTCTCCGAGCCCTGGAAATAGCGGTCTTTGGAGCCTTTTTCCATAGCCTCGAGCGAACCCATGCCACGGTATGACTTGAATTTTCTGCCGTTGAAGATGATGGTGTCGCCCGGCGACTCCTCCACGCCGGCGAGCATGCTGCCCAGCATGACAG
>URTA01000042.1 GCA_900550645.1 uncultured Porphyromonadaceae bacterium | reverse complement strand
AATCAGCCCTTTTTTCTCGCCAACTCTCCGAAAAGTTTAGCGGACACCAATATTTGTTTTTGTTAGTGTATATAGTGTTGATACATAGTGCTTTACTTGGGCTGTGCGGTTGTGTTGTTAATATTTAACGCATTGTTGTTGCTTATTTAGTAGAAAAGTATATATCTTTGCGCTAAGTATTAGAAGGCTTGATGAATCAATCATGTAACAAGTTTCTCATTAATGATAATTTTTATTTTAATTTAATTATGGTGAAAGAAATTTTAGTCGCCGAAGACTTGGGCAAGTGTCCCAATTCAATAGTCCGGCTTACAAACAAGGTAGTTCTGTCAAAATCGTATGCTGAACCGCCAACAATCACAGTCGCGGAGAATGTCACCCTCATTTTTGACGGTGGATGTATTTCCGGTAACTTCAAATTGGTTGGAAACAAGACCTCAATCCAAGCGCCGATTACGCAGATTTTTGATGGCGTGACGGTCGATGGTTCGTGGATTTGTGACCGAGCATATCCGCAGTGGTTTGATGCAAAGGTTGGAAAGCAACCATGGTTTACAAGCATAGTGGATGACACAAACCAATTGGTTGAACCGTATGATTGTTCTGTTGCAATTAATTCTGCGATTGCGATGAAGAAGATTGGCGAGGTGTTTTTGCCGATGGGCTTTTATTATGTCTCCCACAAAATTGTTATGACTCACGGCATACAATTAATTGGCGAAGGTTGTGGCAGATTTGAAGAGGATGCTGTTCCAAGTCATGACCTTGACAAATGGGGATATGCCACGCGAATAGTCCCGTTTGTCGAGCAAACTGGAACTGACTGCTTTCCAGATGGCGCAATACTCGAACTGAATATCAAGAGAGGGGATACCCAAAGTTCTTCGACTGGCAAAGTGACATGGAGCCGGCATCACCCTGACCCGACATCTACTATAAGTGGAATTATGTTCAGCAATGACTACTATCGCATTGTCAAAGGTTATGACGCAAGGCTGACTTTATCTGGCAAAGTTTGTTGTCTTGTTGCAGGTGGGTTCTTGTTTGAGAATGTCTACTGGAATGATTTCCGCTGTGCTATAAAGGTGACAGAAGACTATGCCGACATTAAGACGACTCGCCATTGTGTGTTCTCTTCTGACCTTGACAGAGTTCAGGCAAATCAGAGCGGGCTTCTCCCTATACAGTTCAAGGGTAAATCATATATTATTGATCTTGGCTATTCTGGAGATGCTCTTGTTTTTGAGAACTGCGCAGTGCATACGCCGCCAAAGCGGGAGAGCGAGTCTGACGGTGCTTTGCGTTTGAACTCATGCAAAGGAGGTTCGATTTCAAACAATATTTTCAATAGAGACGTGCGACTTCGCGGAGTCAGAAATCTGGTTTTTTCGGGTAATCACATGGAGGTCGGTGCGCAATTGCGCGTTGAGAATTGTGACATTGCCATAAACAATAACCATTTTGAAAGAGGACGACGTCCGTCTGTTGTCTTTGACGTTGAAGACTGGAGTCATGGGACAAGTGTGTCTTCTCCACAAAATAGCCAGTTCTCGGTTGTGAGCATGTCTGGAAATACATTTATTATATGGTATAAGGCTGTTGCTGAAAGTGATTTGTTGGGTCGGCCGGGGATTAAGGACATCTCCAACTATGATGTGGCGTTGTGCAATTTGGCAAAATCACCGTATGAGTTACATCTTTCACAGAACTACCGGTATGTGTATATGGCAGATGTTGACAGCCCAGACTTGTCAAATCATCCGACTGGCATTTCTATAGGGCAGTATGAAACGCCTTCCGGGGCGGTCTCTTCTGTAGATGAGTTCAACAAATACAGCCATTTCCTGTCAACGGATGCAACGATACAGCCTTTGCTTGGCATTGAGAAGCGCAAGGTTTACTCGTCAATTCCCGTTCTGTCCGCTAAGATTCAGTCTAATGAACATGTGTTGAATCTTGATGACAGCGCAGATGGAGTACCGGCACTTGTAAGTGGGTGGAAATATTCATATTACGGAGAGGTCATTATTGATCCAGTTCGCGACATTCGAGGTCCGAAGTTCGATTTTACTCATCTTACATACGATAGTCAGCATGGGAACATCATCGTTTTGTCCAGACAGTCTGGCGGCACATCATGTATGCTACGCATAACCAGAGTACGTGCTTCAGGGACAGAACAATATGTGGATGTGCCGTTGTGCGGATGTGTTGTTCTCTATGACAATTATTACTGTGTCAATGGGTATAAGTGGCAGGATAAGCCTGTTGTCGCGGATGCAGACTCTTCGCCGGCGACTATGGTCGAATTCAAGAACCGCAATGTGGTTTGCGAGAAATCGTCTGTCCCGGTTTCAAATACTGGCTGGGTCAAAGGTGACATAATCGTCAACAACGGTGACACATCGTCTGCCTCTATGTGGTACTACACAGGCAGTAAGTGGATAGCAAGATAATTTGAAATCAAAAACAAGAGGTGTATGTGTCCTGTTAAAAGGGCATATACACCTCGCAATAAACATGGTTATGAAACAGCAGATAAATCAATTGGTTAAGAGATTCGCGCTTGTGGCTTTGGCTGTCGTTTCGGCGCTTGCGGTTTCGGCTCAGTATATTGACGAGGACATCCAGCGCATTGGCTCAAGCAAGAATGCCCTGCTCAAAGGGTTCAGACCCAGTGACTACAAAAGACTGGATTGCAATTATGACGGACAGCTGACAAACGAGTACACGATGACTTCCAAATGCGAGATTTACGATGATAGTCTCGACCCGCATTACGGCGGTTATGTGGAGTGTCAAGTGACAGAGATTGCAGAGGATGCCTTCAAAGGACAGGATTTGGTCAAGACAATAAAGTTGTCAGACTGTCTCACAGCAATTCCCGAAGATGTGTTCCGCGACTGCAAGAGCCTCGAGAGTGTTTCTATTAACCCTGAAAACAAACGCATCAAAGCAGATTGGGAGAGCGTTTGTGAGGTTACCGGCACGGGCAAGACCTTGATATGGGTCGGCTGCAAGGTCTCGCAATTCACTATCCCTGAAGATGTATCGCATATCAGCCGGTATGCTTTCCAAAACTGCATTGCATTGACTGATTTGACGATAGCTCCGGCCAACCCATATTTTGAGTTGCGTGGTGGCGTCATATATGAAAAAGGACTGGCCAGAGTGGTGGCATGTCTGCCTACGGTCGCTGAAGTTACAATATTGCCCGGTGTCGAATGTATACCTGACGGTTTCATGGAAAGTGCCGCTTATGCCGGCGTTACAAAGGTCGTGTTGCCGGAAGGCCTGTTGGAAATCGGAGAGCGGTCTTTCAGCGGGTGCTCGTCGCTGTCAGAAATTACCATCCCTTCATCTGTGAAGACTATATCCAAATGTGCGTTCAGCAATGCTGGTCTCGTGCGTATCTGTTTCAGCGGAGACTTCCTGACCTCAATAGGTCAGGAAGCATTCTCTGATATGCCGCGATTGGCAGACATCGAGCTTCCGAAGAATGTGGGGCAGATAGGGACGGGATTGTTCAAAGGGTGTTTGAAACTGACATCCGCTAAATTGCCTGATAATGTCACGGTACTCCCAGATGACACGTTCAAAGGTTGCATTGAACTACAGTCATACGTTGTGCCTGACAATATAATAAGTTTAGGTGAAGGCGTGTTCTCAGGTTCCGGCATTTCCGAAGTGTCGATGCACGATGCGGTGAAATCTGTCGGTGAACGAGCATTTGAGAATACTGCCAAATTGCAGGGCGTAAGGTTGTCGGCATCGTTGTCGCAGATACCTAAACGTATGTTCCGAGGCAGCGGAATAAGCGCCGTCAGTTTGCCGCAAGGTGTGACGGAGATCTGTGATTCCGCTTTTGTAGACTGCCAAAGGCTGCAAACCATAGAGTTGCCCAATAGCCTTGAGCGCATATCCGATGCGTCTTTCCGGGGTTCTTCGCTAAAGAAGATACATATCCCGGCTTCGGTGCGGGAAATCGGCAAGTTCGCATTTGCCAACACAGTAGATGAGGTTACCGGGTGCGAAGGTCTGGTCACGATTGACGAGAATGCCTTTGACGGTTGTCAGTTCAAGTCATTCCCGTTTGGAGAACGTCTCGAGGCAATTCAGCGGAGTGCATTCAACAACTGCAGCGAGCTTGAAGAGGCAAATCTCCCCGAGAACTGTCAACTGTCGGGGTGCGTTTTTGCAAATGCCAAATCGCTCAAGGCGTTCCGTGTGCCTTGGGTGAACAAGACGGTTTATGCCGGTCTGTTGCGTAATTCCGGTGTGGAAACTGTCATTATCCCCGGCAATTGCAAGAGAATATATGCCGAGGCATTCTATACGCCGACGCTGATGACTGTATATTGCAATGCCGTTGTGCCTGAAATGAAGTCTGATGACAATGTATTCCATGACGATACTTATTGTCTCGGCTATTTGCGAGTTCCTGTCGGAAGCAAAGACCAGTTCGCTAACACCGCATGGGGATTGTTCAGAAATATCGTCGAAGACGCTACTGGAGTTGAAGAGGTGGGCAACGACACAGATCTTCAGGTCTCTGTTATCGGCGGTGAGCTGACAGTATCGGGCGTAAGCGGAAGTGTGGAGGTTTATGCAGCTGATGGACATCGCGTGTATGCCGGTTTGCCTGGCAATATCAGCACTTTGCCAGCGGGCATATACATTGTCCGTTGCGGTTCAAGCGTTGCCAAAGTACGGATTTGAAAATAACATTTGACTGATGAAAAAGATATTGGGATGTGCGGCTCTGGCCGCTGTGTCGCTGCTCGCCTCGCAGGGTGCGTCGGCGCAGATATATGAGATTACCAACCAGATACCCCAGCTCTTGCAGCCGGCTCTCTCCGGTTCTGCAAGCTACAAGGGCTTCGTCGAGGCTTCGTATGTGCAGGGCGTGGGCAATGATAAGGTCAATTCCCTCGAGCTGACGACTACGCAGGGCTTCAACTACAGCAACTGGTTCTTCATGGGTGTAGGTGCCGGCGCGAATGTGGCTTTCAGCCGACATTGGGACGATATTTTGGGAGGCTATCCGTCCAGAGAGACCTCAACATACGCGATTGTGCCGCTGTACACTGATTTCCGTTTCAATATTGGCAATATTTCTGCGCCGTCGTTCTTTGTTGATATGCGCCTCGGCTGCGCGTTCCTCGTCGGCAGCGACGAAATGTGGCTGGATAACGGATATGTGACCAACAAGGAGTATTTCTACTTCAGACCGACGATAGGCCTTCGCATACCTGCCAGCTTGAAGTCGTCGAAACAGGCAATTAATATCGGGTTGAGCTATCAGCTGCTTACCGCGCGGATGGGCTATTATGACCGCAACATCACCCTTAATGGGTTGGGCGCGGGCATATCATTTGAGTGGTGACGGCAAGTCGTCTCCGTACAGCTCCCGCGTTATGGGGATTGTCAGCCGCTCGTTGCCGAGTATAACACGGGGAAATACCGTCTTTGCCTCGGTCTTGAAACGGCTGTCGTCGCGGTAGCGTGACGAGTAGTGTCCTGTGACGAGAGTGCCGGCGTGTGCATCGCGGGCCACCATTGCAGCCTGTTTTGCCGTGGAGTGGTAGCGCAGCCGCGCCTCGCGCATATTCTCTTCCAGGTATGTCGTCTCGTGGAAAAGCAGGGTTGCGCCCTCGATTTTCTCCGCAAGCGACGGCATATAGCGCGTGTCGGAGATGTGCGCATAGCTGAGCGCGTCATCGGCGGGTTTTGTCAATGCCTCATTTGGTATGACTCGCCCGTCGTCTGTCACAAAATCTTCGCCGGCCTTGATGCCGTTGATTTTGGAGAACGGCACGCGGTGGAAGTCTATCATCTCGCGTATGATATGGCGCGGCTTCTCCTTTTCCTCAAATACATATCCAACAGTGGGAACGCGGTGGTCGAGCGGCACTGTGCGCACGCGCAGCCCACGGTTCTCAAACGCTATTTCCTCACGTGTCGGGTCGAGGACGTTGAACCGTATGTCGAAATCCTCGTCGCGGTTGAACACTGCGAATATCTGCGAGAGTATATGCTCCCCCTCTGCGGTGGTGTGTATGGTGATGCCGCCGGCTTTGCCGCACAGGGCAAGCGTCCCGGCAAGTCCCGGCAGACCGAACACATGGTCGCCGTGCAGGTGGGTCAGAAAAATGTGTCCGAGGCGTGTCATCTTCAGCCTCATGCGCTGGAATTGCAGCTGCGCCCCCTCGCCGCAGTCCACCATGAACAGCAAGCCCCGGTGTTCGACCACGGTGCATGACGGGTGGTGGCGCAGGCTGGGCTTGGCGGAGCCGCAGCCGAGTATGTTTACATTGAACTCAGACATCTCTTATTTGCGCGTCATCTGTGAATAGTCCTTGGCAAGCCCGCCAGTGGCAGTCTCCTTGTATAGCGACGGCAGGTCATGCCCCGTCTGCTTCATCACCGCGACAAGGCGGTCAAATGACACGCGGTGGCTGCCGTCGGTGAACGTTGAGTAGATGTTGGCGTCGAGCGCACGCGCTGCCGCGTATGCGTTGCGCTCTATGCAGGGTATCTGCACCAGTCCGCATACCGGGTCGCACGTCATGCCGAGGTGGTGTTCCAGTCCCATTTCCGCTGAATACTCTATCTGCGCCGGGCTGCCGCCGAACAGCTGTGTCGCTGCCGCCGCACCCATGGCACAAGCCACGCCGACTTCCCCCTGGCAACCGACATCCGCGCCTGAAATCGAAGCACGGTGCTTCACCACGTTGCCGAACAGCCCGGCTGTCGCCAATGCACGTAATATGTGTATCTCCTTGAAATTGCGGCTTTTCCATATATGGTACAGCACACCGGGCATCACACCCGATGAGCCGCACGTCGGCGCGGTGACTATCACGCCGCCCGAAGCGTTCTCCTCGCTCACCGCCAGCGCGTATGCAAACGTAAGCCCTCGCGAGCGCAGGTTGTCGCGAAATCCTTCCGCCTTGACGCGGTATGAGTTAGCCTTGCGCCGCAGGTTCAGCGGCCCGGGCAGACGGCCCTCCGTTTCCAGGCCTCGTTCCACAGCAGCCTGCATGGCACGCCATATCTCGTGCAGGTAGTCCCAGATGTCAGCTCCCTCACACTGCTCGACGTATTCCCAGTAGCTTAGCCCGGTCCGCTCGCAATAGCCCATGATATCAACGATGCTGTCCATGTCGTAGATGTCAGGAGTGTCAAGCACCGATGGGTCGCCGTCGATGACGATTGCACCACCGCCGACGCTGTACACCGTCATCTCGCCGATGAGATTGCCGTCACCACAGTATGCTTCCATTTTCATGGCGTTGGGGTGGTACGGCAGGAATGTCTGCGGCTCCCACAGGATTTCCACGACGCGTCCGTCGGCAGAAAGCACGTCAGTGACAGCCACATCCGTCATGTGACCCTTGCCTGTAGCGGCGAGGCTTCCGTAGAGGGTTACGACAGTGCGACGCGAGTCCGGGTACTTGTTCAGGAATGTTTCCGCAGCCTTGTGCGGACCCATTGTGTGGCTTGACGAAGGTCCTGTGCCGATGCGGTACAGCTCTTTGATAGATTTCATCGTGTGCAGACTTTGGTTGTTTACGCGAAAATACAAAAAAAATCCGAGCCGAACCCGCTTCTGGCCTGCACACTATGATTAATTAACAAGTTATCGAGGCTTGCTTACGCCACCCGTCAAGGGGACAAAATAGCCGCACCTTCTTTTTTATGCGCAGCTTGGTAGGGACACGGCGTGCCGTGTCCGCGCTGATAGATTGCAGTAAATCAGATAATGCGGTCGCCGCTCGGCGGACATGGCACGCCGTGTCCCTGCCTTGTCGGGGATAAGGCGAGAACAAACGTGACTGCTGTTGATACAGCGTTCTGGTTGTCACCGGTTGTCTTCGGGGAAGGGGGCGAGGCCCGGGGTGTTGATGATGCTGCGTACCTGTTCCGGTGAGGGCAAGGGCAGGTCGCGCAGCAAGGTGTCTGCCGAGGGCATGCCTGAGTGCCCCTCTGCCGGTGCTGCGGCGCGGATTGCCTTGGCGAATACGGATGCGAAGTAAGGTATGAAGTTGTCGTCGCCGGCGCAGTCCATTGCGTCCATGAATTGCCCGACGGTGAATGAGCTGCCGTTTATCGCCGGCACGATGCCGCTGTCACCCCTGTCAGACTGGACGAAGTATATGAGCCGGGCAGCTTGCAGCCGGTCTATGACGCGGCTAAGGATGCTCACCGGCAGGTTGTACGAGTTGGATATTCCCGCTCGCGAAAGTGGCGGCTTGCCAGCCTCAAAGCGCTGTATGACAATGGCTGTCATCACGAGGGCTACGCGGTTCATATAGCGGTGCGACACTGATGACACTTCGCCTGGATAGTTGTAGCGGAATATGTTCTGCATCGAGTGGGCAAGCACGCAGCCGCTCAGCAGTATCAGCCATGAGAGCTGAAGCCATATCAGCATAAGCGGCAGCAGCGCAAACGAGCCGTAGATGGCATTGTATTTCGACACATATATCTGGCCGTTGACGAACAGGGCAAGCACCACCTCCACGCCGATAGTAGCAAGTATGCCAGCTATAGCGGCACAGCGGAAATCCACCTTGGTGTTGGGTATCAGGTAGTAGGACAGCGTGACGGCTGCCCATGTCAGTATGAACGGCGACACTCCAAGTATGGTGTCAACTACCGGCGACAGCACAGCCAGCGGCGTGTCGCCTTGCACCATTGTCGTCATGAAAATGGAGATGCCCGTCGAGCATACCGCCAATACCGGCACGAGCAGGCAGATGGCGATGTAGTCTGTGACTTTCTGGTACATCGAGCGGCCTCGCTTTATCTCCCAGATGCTGTTGAACACCTTCTCGACGTTGGACAGCACCGATATGACCGTCCACAGCAGCATCACCAGCCCGATGCCCACGAATATCCCCTGCGAAGCCTGGTTTAGATATGAGTCGATGTATGTCATCCCCTCGTCGAGCATCTCCTGTTGCTCCGGAAATTTGGCGTGCAGTTCGTCTTGCAGGAAATTCTGGAAGCCGAACCCTCGTGCAATGGCGAAAAACAGGGCCAGAGCCGGCACTATCGCCAGTATCGTGGAGTAGGTGAGAGCCATGGCCTTGGCACGCAGGTCGCGGCTCATGAATGCCGATACTGACAGGTTGGCAGTCTTGAATATTTTGACTTTCATCGTGTTGCGCGGCTCTTTCCACACGCCGTGCAGAAAGTATTCGCGCAGTCTGTATATTTTGTCTTTCAGCTTCATGAGGAGTTGCGTGGGGTGATACCAAGTCAACAACAGCCGCAGCCATGCGGTTGACGGCACTGTGCAGTCGGATAGGGGAGAGAGAAGGGCAGAGGCACTGTAAGCCGGGTTATGTACCGCCGCCCCGAAAGGCGACGGCGCCTGTCATTTATCTGAGCCGGCAGTCGCCCGCCGGCATTAGCAGCCTACCCCCCGGCAACGGGCGAGCCACCCTTGACTGCCGGTATATTTGGCCTTGCAACACGCAGTGACGTATTGACGCCCGGTGTCGCCACACGGACCGGTAGGCTCTTACCCCACCTTTTCACCCTTGCCCCCGATGCACGCGGCATCACGGGGCGGTTGTTTTCTGTTACGCCTGGCCTGCCATCGCTGACAGCTCCCCTTTCGGAAGTGCGTTGCTCTGTGTTGCCCGGACTTTCCTCTGCCGCGCTCGCGGCGCAGCAGCGACAAGCCGTGCTTCTGCCCTGTCTATGTCAATGTCCTTGTTCCGGAGCCGCGCTGCGGTGTTCCAGGTAATGTATCATAGTTCCTACTATCTCGTCGGTTGTCATCGACGAGGAGTCGATGCACAGGTGATAGTTGTCAGCATATCCCCACCTCCGGCCGGTGAAATAGTTGTAGTACTGCTCACGCATCGAGTCGCGGCGGCGAGCCAGCTCCATGGCGTCATCGGCATTGTCGCAGTCGCCTCGCTGCACTATCTTCGTCGCCCTGAAAGCAATAGGGGCGTGCAGGAAAATGCTTGCCATGCGGGGCATGTCTCGCAGCACATAGTCAGCCGTCCGTCCCACAATCACGCACGGTCCGGCATGGGCGACATCCGAGATTACCGCACTCTGTGCGCGGTAAAGCCCCTCGCGGCTCATCGCCGAAACGGAATACTGCCCGTCTGCCGGCGAGGACCACAGCCCCATGAGCACTCCCTTCAATCCGGGTCTGCACTCATCAGTGCGGCTGAAAATTTCCTCGTCAAACTCGCTGCGGCGAGCCGCCGAGCGCAGCAACTCCTTGTCGTAATACTGCACGGCAAGCCTTTCGGCCAGAGCCTTGCCGATTTCGCGTCCGCCGCAACCGAACTGCCGCCCGAGTACAATCACCTGGTCTTCTGCTCGCATATTCAGCACAGTGTTATCCGTTTCACCCCACAAAATTAGTCTAAATCCGAGAATTGACGAAATTATTTTCTAATTTTGCACCACAAACCAGTATGTTATGGCAGATACGCTGAAATTTCTCGAGGTTGACCCGGACGGGATGATGACCTACGACTACATAGTGAACAATGTCGATACGTGCATCGACCGTATGGACGAGCTGGTGGACTGTCTGCTGCGTGCCGACAAGTCCGGACAGTTCCTTGCAAGTTCTGCGAGGTTTCTCAATGCTGTTGATCCGGGCAGCTTCCACCGTCATATCGGGCGGCTGGTGATGGGCGCTATTGACCGTGATCGCGAACGCCGCTATATAGGCTCGCTGCTTGAAGCCCTTTGGGGCCAAGGCTACCGCGACCGTGCTGCCGAACTCGCTGCGGCTGATGACAATTTCAGGCGCATATACAAACGCATCTACCCCGACACGGCAATGTGACCGCCGTGCCGGCAAAACGCATAAACGACTGATGAAAAAACTCATATCCTTATTTTTTGCATTATTACCTGTACTGGCTATGACTGCACAAGAAATTATGGTGGACGTAAGCACCACCCTTGGAGATTTCCGCGTGAAACTGTATGACGACACCCCGCTGCACCGCGACAATTTCATCAAACTTGTCAAGGACGGCGCATACGATGGCGTACTATTCCACCGCGTGATAAAGGATTTCATGGTTCAGACCGGAGACCCCAACTCCAAGGATTCCACTTCAACCATGCCTCTAGGCGCAAGTTCGATAGGCGACCAAATCCCCGCAGAGATACGCTATCCGGCGCATTACCACAAGTATGGCGCACTGGCTGCCGCACGCACCAACAATCCCCAGAAGCTCTCTTCTGGCTCGCAGTTCTATATTGTGACCGGACACAAGTTTGACCGTGAGAGCGTGACGGCGAATGTGCTGCAGTCGCTTCAGCGGACACGTGTCATGGAGATGATACACCAAAACGAGGCGGACTTGCGTACACTTCAGGCAGAGCAGGGGCGTGAGGCTGTCAATGCCAAAATCGGCGAATTCATCGCCCAGGCGGAAGCCGAGATAAAGGAAGCTCCCGAGGAGATAGTCAATGACTACGTCACCCTCGGCGGGACGCCGCACCTCGACGGCGAATACACAGTTTTCGGAGAGGTGGTTTCCGGCATGGATACTGTCGAGAAAATACAGAATGTGGAGACCGGGGCAATGGATCTTCCCAAGACCCCCGTGCGTATCATCTCCATGAAGGTATGCGAGTAAACCGTGCGGATGCGCGGCAATCGGAAAATAATTTTGCCCATATAAATTTTTTGTTGTAAATTTGGCAAGTCAAACGGAACGGCCGCGTCAGACGCGGCTATTGGCTCCGGGCGATTTTGAAACCAGCAATCGATAATTCCCGGAAGCGGCGTGCCGTAGCCGGAAACAAAACTGACAAAACAAGATGAACGAGCTTGAAAAGACGCCTTCGCCTCAGCAAGAGGGCGCAACCCCCACACCTGCATCGGCGGATGTGAACCCTGAGACTGCTGCGGCAGCAACGTGCGACGCAGCTGCAGAAACTGAAGTGCCCTCATGCGAGGAGTGCGTATGTGATGCCGGCACACCGGCCGTTGCCGAGACGGTCGCGGCTGCTGACGACACCAAGGACTGGCACTCCATGACCAAGGAGGAGCTGGTGGATGCCCTGAACGAAATCGTGGAGAGCGGCAATATGTCGCGTCACCGGGAAGTGACTGCTATTAAACAGGCATTCCATGCTCTGCGTACCAAAGAGCTCGACCGTCAAATGTCCGAATTTCTCGATGCCGGCAACCCTGCGGAGGCTTTCGCGGCAAAACCTGACGAGGCGGAGTTCAAATTCAAGGAACTTCTCTCGCAGTTCAGGGAGGGGCGTGCGCAGTTCCTCGCTGCAGAGGAGGAACGCCTTGCAGCCAACCTTGCCGCTAAGCGCAAAATTATAGACGATATAAAGAACATTGTCGAGGACATCGACAACATCAACCTCCACTATCCCCGTTTCCAGCAGCTTCAGGCTGACTTCAAGGAAATCAAGGACGTGACTCCCGGTGAGGAGGCTGACCTGTGGAAGGACTATCAGGCTGTCGTGGAGCTGTTCTATGACCGCCTGAAGATGAACAAGGAACTCCGCGACCTTGACTTCCGCAAGAACCTTGAGACCAAGCGCGAGTTTATCGCCAAGGCCAAGGAACTCGCTGAAGCTCCCGATGTGATAGCTGCATTCCGCCAGTTGCAGGAACTTCACGCCAAGTGGCGTGAGACAGGTCCTGTCGCCAAGGAGTTCCGCGAGCCTATTTGGGAAGAGTTTAGTGCGGCTTCATCAGTGGTAAACAAGCGTCACCAGCAGTTCTTTGAGGAGCGCAAGGCGGCTGAACAGGCCAACGAGGAGGCCAAGACCAAGCTCTGCGAGGAGATTGAGGCAATAGATTACAGCGGTAACAATTCGTTCAACAAGTGGGAGGAGGCCACAAAGCAGGTTCTCGACATCCAGCAACGCTGGAAGGGGATAGGTTTTGCCTCAAAGAAGGTCAACACGCAGCTGTTTGCTCGCTTCCGCAAAACTTGTGACGAGTTTTTCGCAGCAAAGGCGGAGTATTACAAGCGTGTTAAGGAGGAGCTTGCCTCCAACCTCGCCAAGAAAACTGCTCTCTGCGAACAGGTAGAGGCTCTGCTCGAAAGCGAAGACCGCAACAAGGTGGCTGACAAGGTGGTTGCCCTGCAAAACGAGTGGAAAACCATCGGAGGTGTAGCCCGCCGTCACAGCGATGCCATTTGGCAACGTTTCACTACAGCTTGCAACAAGTTCTTCGAGGATCGCAAGCGCCAGAACTCTGCTCTCCGCAAGGAGGAAAACGAGAACCTAGCCGCCAAGCGCGAAGTAATCGAGCAACTCAAGGCAATCAACCCCGAGGAGACTGAACGCAACGAGGGGCTGACCAAAGTGCGCGAACTTCAGGCTCGCTGGCAGGGCATAGGACATGTCCCCTACAGGGTGAAGGACAAGGTCTATGAGGAGTACCGCGCCGAATGTGACCGCATCTATGACGGCTACCACCAGAGCGGCGCACGCCGCCGTATGTCGGGCTTTGAAAGCTCGATAGAGTCACTCGATGCCGGCGATGCCAAGCTGACACGCGAGCGCGACCGCCTCTACCGGGCATACGAGCAGAAACGCGCTGAACTCAAGACGTTTGAGAACAACATGGGCTTCTTCAATGTCAAGTCTCAGGGCGGCAACTCCATGGTACGCGAAATGGAGAAACGCATAGCTCGCATCAAGGACGACCTTCAGGAGCTGAAGCGCAAAATTGAATTGATTGACGAAAAAATGGACTAGGTCCATTGGAAATAAAGGGGCAATGGCGGCTGTGCTGCCGTTGCCCGTTACTATACGATACACACTTTTTGACCGGCGGTGTTATGCCGCCGGCACTTGCCAAGATGCGCATTACCGCTTATGCGATCATTGAATGAAAGAATCAGATTGGGCAAATATCTGCGTACTACTCTCGTAGTGTGCGATTTCGTCGTGCTCAACATTGCATATTTCATAACCTTACTGATTGAAGGAACTGACAGCCAGTTCGCTTGCAAGATGATTTGGCTGGCGGCTAATCTTTCGTTGGTCGCCTCTGAATGGATTTTCTCGTCAGTGCACAGTGACCGGATCATCTATGCTGACCGGCTTGTCCTGAATGCGTTAAAGAGCGTGTTGCTTGCCGGATGCGTGTTCACGACGCTTCTGTACGCTTTTGACATATATGACGTGCCTGTGTCAACCTGCTGCTTGTTCCATGCGTTGCTGTTTGTCGCCTTGTCGCTGTGGTGGGTGGTCTCGCGCTCTGTCCTGAAACGCATACGCAACCTTGGGCTGAATTTCAAGCGTGTGATAATTATTGGCGGCGGGCCAACGGGTGAGGCTGTGTATGACCAGCTTATCGGAGATTCCGGATACGGCTACCGCATGCTGGGGGTCTTTGATGTCGAGCGTCCGACGTCTGCCAAGTTCAAAGGGTGTTACCTCGGCACGACTGACGAGGTCGCCGACTTTGTGCATCTCAACAAGATTGACGTCATATATTATACCTTCAATGTCGAGGAGGGGACTTTCCTTGCCAAAGCCATGAAGGTCGCCGACGAGGAGGGTGCGCAGTTTGTGTTTGTACCCACGTTCAACCGTTTCCTGTCAGGCAATTTCATGCCGTCGTCTGTAGGGTATCTGCCATGCATGGTTCATGCTCTGTCCCCGCTGCACAAGCGTCGCAACAAGCTTGTGAAACGCATTGAGGATTTGGTCATTTCCTCCACATTCCTTGTTTTTTCCCCGCTGGTGTTCATCCCCATTGCCATCGGCATAAAGCTGACTTCCCCTGGCCCGGTGTTCTTCAGGCAGAAGCGGACGGGAATATTCGGCTCTGAATTTGTGTGCTACAAGTTCCGCACCATGAAGGTCAATGACCAGAGCGACAGCCTTCAGGCTACGGAGAATGACCCTCGAAAGACTAAGTTCGGGGACTTTTTGCGCCGCACGTCGCTCGACGAACTGCCGCAGTTCATCAATGTTTTTCTCGGCAATATGTCTGTCGTCGGCCCTCGTCCTCACATGGTTAGCCACACGCTCGAATACTCCGCGCTGATAGACAAATACATGGTGCGTCATGCAGTCAAGCCCGGGATAACAGGTTGGGCGCAGGTAAACGGCTACAGAGGCGGCACCAAGGAGCTGTGGCAGATGGAGAAGCGCGTGGACTTTGATGTGTGGTACATACGCAACTGGAACGTGTTTCTCGACATCAAGATAATCCTGCTCACTGTCATCAACGGCATCCGTGGCGACAAGAACGCCTACTGACGTGGCTGTTATAATTATGATTCTATAGTTTCCTGTGCTTTTGCGCCGAGTTCTTTCAGCTTTTGGACACGGCGGGTGAGGCTTTGTGAATTTCTGTCGTCAAGCATTATCCGTGTTTCTTCGTATGCGGCACGTGTGGTGTCAATAGCCTTGCCAATCCTGTCCATTCTGCCCAACAAAGATGCAAAACTGTCGTGGAGCAGTCCGGCAATGCGTGCTATTTCTGCCGCATTGCGGTCTTGACGCTCCTCGCGCCACAGCTGCCCGATGATGTGCACGGTCGAAAGCAGGTGTGCCGGCGACACTATGACCACGCGCTGGTCTGCCGCGTATTTCCAAAGCTCTTGGTCGAGGGAGCAGGCGCACAGGTACGCCCCTTCGTTGGGAATGAACATCAGTACATGCTCCATTGCTCCCGGCACTGTCTTCTGGTATTGCTTGTCGCCAAGTTCCTTTATATGTTTTTTGACCGAATCTACATGCCGCTTGCCGTATTTGTTTCGGTCGTTATCGTCTTTCGCATCGCAGTATTCCACATAGTCTGTCAGTGACACCTTGGAGTCAACGATGATGCGGTGGCCGTTGGGTAAGTCAATTATAAAGTCAGGACGCTGCAACCTGCCGTTGCTGTCGCGGAAGGCGCTGCCCGAGGCATCGCTGCCCGGCTGTGCACGGAAGTTCACGCCCTCTTGCAACCCCGCTTTTTCGAGTATGGTCTGCAATATGGTTTCTCCCCAGTCCCCCTGCACCTTGCTGTTGCCGCGCAATGCCGTGGCGAGCGATTTCGCTTCGTCGCCTATTGTGCGGTTCTGTTCTGCCAAGAGGTCGATCCTCTCGCGCAGCGATTCGCGCGAAGAGGTAGCGTCTGTCTGAACTCGCTGGATGAGGGCTGTTAGTTCCACGAGGCGTTGCCGCAAGGGGGCAAGCACTGTGTTCATTTGGTCGGCGTTCTCCCCCTTGAGGAATGCTGCGCTGTCTTGTGTCAGCGACTTGAAGGCCAGCCGTGTCGTGCTGTCGAGTTGTGTTATCCGCTCTTCCCATTGCTTGGACAATGCTTCTACTTGCTTCTCATGCCGCTCCGTCAGCAGCCGCATCTCAGTTGAATGTGCCTGCCGGAGGTTGTCGATGTTGCGCTGGTTGCTGTCGTTGAGACCCTTTATGTACTCTCGCAATGCCTCGTTATTCCTGCCGCCGTTGCGTCCCTTTAATGCCAATGCCGCAACCGCCGCTATGGCGACGAGGGTCACGACAGATAGTATTGCCGTCAAAATGCCCATATTCTAGTTTTATCTGTAATGTGTGCGTGAATGTCATTGTGCCAAAAGGTGACGGAAATGAGGTGACACCCACACCTTGCCGTCTGTTGTCACCATATATACGGCAAGGTTCAGGCGCGTGGCCATGGCTTTGGCAGCTTCGCTCCCCATTGCCATCACTGCGGTCGCGTATGCGTCGGCGTACATGGTGTAAGACGATGCTACCGTTGCGCTTGCCACGTCTGTTTTGGCTGGGCGGCCAGTCACCGGGTCTATCGTATGCCCGTATTTTTCCCCTCCCTCCGTGTGGAAGTTGCGGTAGTTGCCGGATGTGGCTATGCCCATGTTGCGTATGTTGATGATGCACTGGCTTTCGTGCACTGCCATTCCGTTGTTCTCAATGGGCGCGTCGATTGATATAGACCATGCTGTGCCTCGCGGCGAGCTGCCGGAGGAACGGATTTCGCCGCCGATTTCAATCAGGTAGTCGCTCACACCGTTGCGCTCGAACATCTCCGCAACCGCATCGCAGCCATACCCCTTGGCTATAGCGGAGAAATTGAACTGCATCCTCGGATCGTCCTTGACGAGGCGTTCCCCGGACAGCCGGCTCTTGGATATGCCGACATATTTCAGCATTTCGTCGATGTGCAGGGTGTCTGCCGTAGGCGTATGCCCTTTGCCGAATCCCCATGCTGTTACCAACGGGCCGACAGTGGGGTCAAACTTTCCTCCGCTCGACTTGTTGACCCGGCATGACGCGAGGTATATTCTGCGTGTGATACTGTCTGTCAGGTCAGTTTCATTGCGGTTTATGCGGCTGATTACCGAGGCCGGGTCAAATGCCGACACGCTGCGCCCTACACAGTCAAGCACAGGCATGATGCTGTCTGCAAGCGAGGCATTCCCCTTGTATGTTATGTTGTAAACCGTGTTCCATACCATGCCGCCGCACTTGCGGTATTCTGCTTCGGTCGAACTATTGCTGCCGCTCCCGGTGCATGACCACAGCAGGAGGGCTGATACCGCCGCCATGGCTAAGGCCGGCAGACGCAATGCCTTGGTCTTGTAACGCATACTTCTCTTTTTTTGATGCAAAGTTACTCATAATAGAAATATTATTCGTAAATTTACGTCATATAAAAACCAACAAAGCGATACTGCGTTATGAAACAATCATTTATATTCCTCGCAGACGGGTTTGAGACCATTGAGGCTCTAACCCCCGTAGATGTTATGCGCCGCGCAGGCATGCCGGTAAGAACAGTCTCCATAACCTCAAGCCGTAACGTCATTTCGGCGCATGGCGTGAAGGTGGAAGCCGACCTGATATATGACTCCTCTCTCTTCACTGACTGCGACTGGCTGGTCCTGCCGGGCGGCATGCCTGGTGCACAGAACCTGTACGAGTTTGCCCCGTTGGCAGGACTGTTGCGTGACCATGCCGGCAAGGGCGGAAACATTGCGGCTATCTGCGCATCGCCGGCTGTCGTCCTTGGCCAGCTCGGCCTGTTGCGCGGCTACAAGGCTACCTGCTATCCCGGTTTCGAGCAAGCTCTCGATTGCGGACAGCATATTGACGCGCCTGTCGTTGCCGACCGCAACATGGTGCTTGGCAACGGTCCGGCAAATGCTCTCACATGGTCTCTCGCCATAGTGAAGCACGCCTTGGGCAAGGATGCCGCCGACAAGGTGGCGGCAGAGATGCTCTATTTCCGTCCGTGCGACAACACTGGCAATTATTTCGGATGACAATGTTTGCTGCACAGGCTGTCGATGCCTTGTTGCTTGATAAAATAGTATTATGCAGTCTTGTCCGTGGACGACGTTGTTCCCGTCCTCGGACAAGGAGCTGTTTCATGTGCGTCAATAAGTGCGATGAACGACACCTATAATGTATTGGACCACCAAGGCGAGGGGAAGGTGACTGAAAAGATGAGCCGTTTCCTGGCCTTCGCCCGCTATGTGGAAACCGAGGAGGAAGCGCGTGCTGTGGTTAAGGATTTCCAGAATGAGTACCATGATGCCCGCCATGTCTGTTGGGCATTCATGGTTGGGCCTAACCGCGACAAATGGCAGCTCAATGACAACGGCGAGCCGTCGGGAACTGCCGGCAAACCGATTCTCGGCCAGATAAACAGCCTCGGATTGACCAATGTCGTTGTTGTCGTGGTGCGCTATTTCGGCGGCATAAAACTCGGTACGTCAGGGCTTATTGCCGCCTATCGTCAGGCTGCCAGGCTCGCTCTCGAAGACGGAGACAGTGTGGTGATGCGCCGTATGAAGACGGTGGCGATCACGTTCCCCTATATGTCTATGAATGATGTCATGAAACTGGTCAAAGGACAGGGGCTTCGCATTGCCGAGCAAGTGTTCGACAACACCTGCGAGATGACCATCGAAATGCCCGAGGATGATTACGATGCCGTATGTACGCGCCTGTATGGCATTGACGGCGTGTCGGTACAGTGATATTTGCTTCGCTATTTTGTCTGCCAGGTTGGTGCGAGGATTAATATGTACTATAGTTGTTTGGCATTGCATATTTATTCGTTCTACGGCAGGGTTGTCCCGCTGCGCAGATATTAATGCTTAAACATGGTGTTTCCTGTTGACGGCACAGGTTATAGTTGCCGAAGAGCTGAATTTCGGGCTAATTTGTTGTGGTAAAGCAAAAAAAGCAGGGAAATTCTCCCGAACATACTCGCTGTTCCAAAAAAAATTCCGATATTTGCACTGCCAAAAATGCAAGACAGTCCCCAAGGCTATTTTGCACTAACTCAAACTGATAAGTAAGACAATAAATATAAAGTTTCAAGACAATGACAAAAGCCGATATTGTTAATGAAATATCACGCCGCACGGGACTCGAAAAAGCCGCCGTGCTCACCACTGTTGAGAATTTCATGCAGATAGTCAAAGAGACCATGACCGATGGCGACAATGTCTACCTGCGCGGTTTTGGCAGCTTCATACTCAAGACTCGCAAGAAGAAGACTGCCCGAAACATTTCCAAGAACATCTCTATCGAAATCCCGGAGCATCAGATCCCCGCTTTCAAGCCCTCAAAGGTGTTCCTTGAGGCTGTGAAGGACGCCGAGGAAAAATGACATCCTGGTGAAACGGTGCCAGCGACTGTGCTGGCATCGCCCGAACAATAAACAGTAACAATAAAAATATTTTCATTATGCCAAGCGGAAAGAAAAGAAAAGGCCACAAGATGGCCACGCACAAGCGCAAAAAAAGACTGAGAAAGAACCGTCATAAGAAGAAGTAATCTGCTTGCTTCTGACCACAATCGGACGGTCCGATTCAGCAACTGAAAGACCATAAGACAAACAATCATGCCGTCCCCGCTGCGAGATGGTTTGGTTGTTTGTCTTGCTCATTCTCCAGCCACGGCTCTACGCCGTCGGCAAACCTTATTTTTATTCCCCGCCGGCCTTTTGCCGGCTTGTGAATCTAAGATGAAAAGCGAACTGGTAGTTAATGTACAGGAAAAGGAAACTTCGATTGCTTTGCTCGAAGATTCCCGGCTTGTGTCATTCCAGAAGGAAAGCCGAAACACGGCATACGCCGTCGGCGACATCTATCTGGCCAAGGTGCGCAAGCTTATGCCCGGCCTCAACGCTGCTTTCGTTGATGTCGGTTATGACAAGGACGCTTTCATTCATTATCTCGACCTGGGACCGCAGTATTCCACTTACTCGAAATTCCTCGAAGAGGCTTTCGACGACAAGAAAAAGACGCCCCCAAACATCTCCAAGTTCCCGCAGGATACCGACATCCCGAAGCAGGGGTCGGTCAACGATGTATTGAAGCAGGGACAAAAACTGTTGGTGCAGATTGCCAAAGAACCGATTTCCTCCAAAGGCCCACGGCTGACTACCGAGATTACATTCACCGGCAGGTATATGGTGCTTATACCATTCTCTAACAAGATTTCCATATCGCAGAAAATCAAGTCTGCCGAGGAGAAAGCACGCCTGCGCCAGCTCGTAGGCAGCATCAAACCCAAGGGGTTCGGCGTTATAGTGCGCACTTCCGCAGAAAACAAGCGCGTAGCCGAACTCAACCATGAGATGCGCACCCTCGTGAAATGCTGGGAAGACACGATCGCCAAGATGAGGCGAAGCACGCCGCCGACTCTCATTTATGAGGAAGAGTCTCGGGCTTTGGGGGTCATACGTGATATATTCAATCCTGACTTTGAGAATATATATGTCAACGATAAGGAGACTTTTGAGCAACTTCAGAATTATGTTGCGCTCATTGCTCCTGAACGCAAGGACATTGTAAAGCTGTACTCCAAGAATGTCCCGATATTCGACAACTTTGGTATCACACGCCAGATTAAGAGCAGTCTTGGGAAAACCGTCTCCTTCAAGAGCGGAGCATACATTATCATAGAACATACGGAAGCCCTCCATGTCATCGACGTGAACTCGGGCAACCGGAGCAAGGCCACAAACGACCAAGAAACAAATGCCCTGGAGGTTAACTTGAAAGCAGCTGACGAGATAGCTCGCCAGCTCCGCCTACGCGACATGGGCGGCATCATCGTCGTTGACTTCATTGACATGAACAAGGCCGAACACCGGCAGACGCTCTTTGAACACATGCGTGAGGTCATGGCAAATGACCGAGCAAGGCACAACATCCTGCCGTTGAGCAAATTCGGGCTTATGCAGATAACCCGGCAGCGGGTTCGCCCCGTCATGGATCTCGCTACAGAGGAGACCTGTCCCTCATGTTTCGGAACTGGCCATATACAGCCGTCGCTGCTGTTTACTGACAAGCTAAAGGAAAAACTTGATTTCCTGGTCAATGATTTGGATGTCAAGAAATTCATAATGTATGTCCACCCGTTTGTGGAAGCGTATGTCAAAAAAGGCGTTTTTTCCCTATATGGCAAATGGAGGCGCGAGTTTGGCAGAGGTTGCCGTATCGTTGCCGACGAGTCGTTGGCTTACCTGCAATACCGTGCCGTCAACGAGAAAGGAGAGGAAATTGATCTGAAGGAGGAAAGCGACTTGAACAGTAGCCATTCAAAATCCCAGACCAGGTCCAAAAGAGATAAGAACGAAAGCTGACTATGAAAATACGGTTTCCCAGATGATATATGGATGTAATAGCTGGTGAAATTGACTGGTATTGCGGGGAGAATTCGTGTAAAGCGGTTTCTCTCCGCTGTCTTTAGTCATACCCAATTTCGCTGTTGAAGTCCGTGTGTAGTGTTATGTCTGATTTGGGTACAAACTTTAACACACTTCCAAGTTGTAGATTTATAGCTGGTTAGATTCAATTTTGCAGTGTATCGAGATTTTTTTTGCAGCAACATTTGCGGGAGCGGTTTGGCGGCAGTAACTTTGCACTCGCAAACGGCGGAAACGC
>URTA01000041.1 GCA_900550645.1 uncultured Porphyromonadaceae bacterium | reverse complement strand
TGATGCTGACGGTGGCGGTACTGTCGTCTGTCAGCGGATACGCATACGAGCCGCTTGTGCAGGAAGGCAAGACATGGAAACACACCGTATATGCTGGTTTAGTAGGGCATTATCCCTCTTCTTCCGAGGTGTCAATGCGCATCGGCAGTGCTGAGGAAATCCATGGCAAAACATATTATCCTCTTAGGGACGTTGAAACCAATGAACTGTATGCGTATCTGCGTCAGGAAGGCAACAAAGTGTATTCATATATGGATATATGCGAAGAATGGGGGTGACGTCAATGGCGAAAGCGAAGAGTATCTTGTATACGACTTTGACGCTAATCCCGGAGATACTTATGAATCCATATCTGTCGCGGACAACGTTGCAGTAGATTTAACTGGCTATTGCGGTTCTTACAGCAAAGAAAAGGTGACGGTATCGTCTGTTGACAACATCATGATCAATGGAGTTGAGCGCAAACGTATGATTGTAAAGCCTGAGTATGGGACGGGTCTCGATTATGAAATAATCGAGGGCATAGGCATAAATTGGGGGTATGTTCATTTGCCTGAATTTGTTCCGTTTTGTACAGGCACTACAGCATTGGTAAAAATCAATGAAGTGACGGATGCAGAAGGGAACGTGCTGTTTACAAAGGCGGACTTCGATGCGCCAGCCTACCGCCCGCTTGTGCAGGAAGGCAAGACTTGGAACTATGATCTCTACATCGACACTTTTGGTGACACAGAACATCAAACGGCCACTCTTAAATTCGGAACACCAGAAATACTGTTTGGAGAAGAGTATTTCCCAATCGTTGACAATGACGAATACAAGGTCGGCTACATGCGCCAGACAGGGAACAAAATCTATACTCTCGTTGACGGCGACATCATAAATGAACTGTACCCTTATCCAGATGGAGAACATGTATTGGGAACTGGCGAAGAAGCTCTGGCCTGCGATTTCAGTGCTTCTGAAGGATACAAGTACATGATGAGCGGCTATCCCAAATTCCTGTATGATGTGACAGTAACTCAGGCAGACAAGATACTTGTAAACGGCATCATACGAAAAAGAATAGTCGTTACTTGCAACGACATCAAAGAAGACGGAGAAATCATATTCGTTGAGGGTATCGGCTCGAACAAAGGCTATTTATGCCTGCCGCAGTTCCTGGCAATGGTCCATGGGACAGGGTCTGCTCTTGTTTTTCTGAACAATGTGACGGATGCTGAGGGCAACGTGATATTCACTGCGGCGGATTTTGATGCTCCGGCGTACAGTGCGGGCATGCCGGAAGTCGGTTTCGACACAGGCGGTACGCGGATAGTTGACAACAAGATGTATGACCTGAACGGCAGGGAGATACGCAACCCGCTGCCGGGTACTGTCTATATCCTGAACGGCGAGAAGCACGTAGCCAAGTAACCCGACGAGACATAACACTGCACATTAATGACACCACCGCATTACGGCATGCGGGTGGTGTCGCTTTCGTGTGCGGACAGGGGGATTTCGTCACCGGTTTATTTGGCAGTGTCAGACAAACAATGTACTTTTGCACCACAAAACTATACGCTTCAATTATGGAACACCCCGAGAATGACCGCCAATACAAGGGACTCCAGGTGAACGATGGAGTCATCAGCCAGCCGAGTATCAACCCGTACCGGAAAGCTCACGTCGTGCGCCGGCGTGAATTGTCTGTCAATGACTACATTGAGGGCATCCTGAAGGGTAACAGCGCAGTCCTCGGGCAAGCCGTGACCCTCATCGAGAGCACGGCGGAACGCCACCAGGCTCTCGCGCAGGAGGTGATAGAGAAATGCCTCCCCCACTCGGGCAAGTCGCGACGCATCGGCATAACAGGTGTTCCGGGAGCGGGCAAGTCCACGTCGATAGACGTGTTCGGCATGCACGTGCTCAAGACGGGCAGCAAGCTCGCCGTCCTCGCCATCGACCCGAGCAGCGAGCGCAGCCGTGGCTCAATCCTGGGCGACAAGACGCGCATGGAGAAGCTCTCGCAGCAGCCCAACGTGTTCATACGCCCTTCCCCCTCTGCCGGCTCGCTGGGCGGCGTGGCACGCAAGACGCGCGAGACTATCGTGCTGTGCGAGGCTGCCGGATATGACAACATATTCGTCGAGACCGTGGGCGTGGGACAGAGCGAGACTGCCGTCCACTCGATGGTCGATTTCTTCCTGCTGATACAGGTGGCTGGCACAGGCGACGAGCTGCAGGGCATCAAGCGCGGCATCATGGAGATGTGTGACGGCATAGCTATCAACAAGGCTGACGGCGACAACATCGAGCGTGCCAACCTGGCAGCTGCGCAGCTGCGCAATGCGCTCCACCTCTTCCCGCCCACGCCGAGCCGCTGGGTTCCCGAGGTGATGACATACAGCGGATATTACGAACTGGGCATCGACAAGGTGTGGGAAATGATAGACCGCTATTTCGAGTATGTCAAGAAGACCGGCTATTTCGAGCGTCTGCGCCATGAACAGGCGAAATACTGGATGATAGAGACTATCGACGAGCAGTTGCGCAACAATTTCTACAACCGCCCGCAGGTAGCCGCGCTCCTCGAGCAGAAGGAGCTGCGTGTGCTGAACAATCAGCAGTCTCCGTTCACGGCAGCAAAAGACGTACTCGACTATTACTACGCCCTCCAGCAAGAAAACAGCTGAAAAGACTGACACACAATAAATTGCGACACCACAATGTGGTGTCGCAATTATTTTTGCGCAAAAATAACACGCCGGGATTTGCGTAATCGGGAAAAACATTGTAACTTTGCAACGCTTTTCGGGGCTATGCCTCGGAGCGACACAGGGAGATTCGCTAGCTCAGCTGGTAGAGCACAACACTTTTAATGTTGGGGTCCTGGGTTCGAGCCCCAGGCGGATCACTTAACGAAGGCGCATCAGCAATGCTGGTGCGCTATTTTATTTTATGACAGCTGCTATGCAACAGCTGTTATGGTTTGGCTTTGGGGACGAAGAAGATGCTGGCCTCGTAGAGCAGCCATATCGGCAACGAGACGAGCAGCAGCGTGAATATGTCTGATGTCGGTGTGATGACGGCGGCAACTGCGAGTATCGCCACTATGGCGTGGCGGCGGTAGCGGCGCATGAACGAGGCTGTGAGTATGCCCAGCTTGCCGAGAAGCCAGCATATCATAGGCAGCTCGAAGAGGATGCCGAGCATCAGGCTCATCATGAGCAACGTGTCCATGTACGACTCGAGCGTTATCATGTTTGCCACCTCGCTGCTTACCTGGTAAGTGCCGAGGAAACGGAACGTGAAAGGGAAGATGAGGAAGTAGTTAAGCAGCAGGCCGAGGATGAACATCAGGTAGCCGCCGGCAACGACGCGGTATGTGTAACGCCGCTCGTTGTCATACAGAGCCGGGGCGACAAACCGCAGCAGCATATAAACCGTATACGGCGATGCCACGACAAGCCCGGCATACAGAGCTACCTTGATGTGAATGGAGAACTGCCCCGCCAAGTCCGTATTGACCAGCGAGACCGCAAAATCCTCCATGCCGCCGTTGCCGGGGATTACATCCCCTAATTGCGACAGTAGGCCGTAGGTGACGAACCCTGCGTCGCGGGGCGCGAGTATGATGCCAAACAGCTCGTCCTTGAACAGGAACGCTGCCACGGCACATGCAACACTTGCGAGGGCTATCTTCCAGATAGTCCCTCGCAATATGTCGAGATGTTCCAAGAAAGAGAGGTTGCCCTGTTCCATCGGGTGACGACGCTTATTGCTGTCCCTTCTTATTTTCGCCGTCCTTGTCAGCAGCGGGCTTGTCGTCGCCGATGCCGTTCATGCCGTCCTTGAAGCTCCTTACGCCCTTGCCGAGACCCCTCATGAGTTCGGGGATTTTCTTGCCGCCGAAAAGGAGCAGCACCACGAGGACGATGAGTATAATTTCCTGAGTTCCAATCATAATTTCCAGTGTTAAATGTAGGGTGTCACTTCCTGATGATGTATCGTATGAACAGGTATCCGCCCATGACCTGAAGAGCCATGCCGGGCAGCCCAATGCGCACGTCCTGAAGGGCGGCAGCAAGGCTGCCTGTATACGCCCACTCAGCCAATGAACCGACTACCTGATAGAACAGCACCACCATAAGCAGTGCAACCAGGCTGACGCGGCTGTAACGCCGGGCAACGAAGCCGGCAGCGGCAGCGAGCAACGCCGATTTGGTGAGTATCGCCGGCAGAGCCGCAGCAGCGGGCATGCCGAAGAGCAGATGGTTGACAAGCGGCGAGGCTATTGCAGTGAGCAGCCCGACCTTCCAGCCGTATTTGAAAGCGCCTATGAGGGTGAAGAAATATATGGGCAGCCATATCATGCCGCCGTGGGGGACGGTATGGAACAGCTGCGGCATCACCACATTGCCCGCCACGAAAAGCAGGGCGAGGAGGTATGTCTTTGCCTCCGTATAGTCATACGAGTATAACTTGACTGTCGATTGTGTCATGGTTTGGTAACTGTTTTTATTTTGAACGATTGTCTTCTTGCATTGTTGCGCCGAGGCTTGCGCTGCGCATTTCGGCTATCTTAGCCCTGATGCGGGCGACGCACTCTGCCGCCGAGGAGCAGTCACGGCAAGCCAGCTCCATGGGACACCAGCCCGTCCGCGAGCGGTTTATGATGTAATCGGTCTCCGCGCCGTATGCCACATCGACATGCGGCTCGGCAGCAGCCAGCAGCTGAAGAGCCTGACGGCTTATGACATCGGCATACAACGTCCTCACTCCTCCGGCAAGCATAATAGCAGCGGCAGCCTTGCCGACCACCTTGTCAGCAATCGCCGCGCCTGACAGCAGCTGCGGCTCAGTGTCGAGCAGGCACAACAGGTCGCTCACGCCGCGTCCGTCGTATGCGTGGATTTTGCCGTCGTGCAGCACCACGAGGGAATGGCTGCCACGGTGCAGCACGCCTGCCAGTTCCTCAACCCGGTTCATAGCGTGTCGCTGTTAGCCCTCAACTTCTCGACGAATGTGTCTATCTTCTCCAGTTCGTCAGGTATCTGAATGCGCTGCGGGCAATGAGGTATGCACTTCCCGCACTTTACGCAGCGACTTGCCTGACGCAGCTTCGGCACACTGCGGTCATAGCCTATCAGGAACGCGCGGCGGGCGCGGCGGTAGTCCGGGTCTTGCGCCCCCTTGTTCGGCATGTTCCCCTCCTTGATGCACTTGTTGTAGTGCGAGAAAATGGCAGGTATGTTGAGTCCGTAGGGGCAGGGCATACAGTAGTTGCACTCGTTGCACGGCACGGTGTTGAGATTGTATATGTCCTTGGCTATTTCCATCAGGAAAGCGTTCTCCTCGCTTGAGAGGGGCTTGAGCGGCGCGTATGTGCAGATGTTCTCCTTGAGGTTCTCCATATAGCTCATTCCGCTAAGCACACACAACACGCCCTCCGGCGTGCCGGCAAATCGGAACGCCCAGCTTGCCACGCTCTTTTCCGGTTCGCGGGCCTTCATCTTCGCCATTATGGCATCGGGGACATTGGCGAGCCTTCCGCCGAGCAGCGGCTCCATGATAACCGCCGGTATGCCGCGCTTGTGCAGCTCGCCGTACAGGTAGACGGCATCGGTATTGCGCGAATTGATCTCGTCGGCATAGTTCCAGTCCAGGTAATTCATCTCTATTTGCACGAAATCCCAGTGGTATTTCCCCTCGTCATGCCATTTCAGCGCGAGGTCAAACACCTTGATGTCACCATGGTAGGAGAATCCGAGGTTGCGTATGCGCCCCTTGCGCTTCTGCTCGACGAGCCAGTCGAGTATGCCGTTGTCGATATAGCGGCTGTAGAAGTCGCCCATGCCGTTATCGCCCATGCCTATGGCATGGAGCAGCAGGTAATCCACATAGTCTGTTTTCAGCTCGCGCAGCGAGTTCTCGAACATCTCACGCGAGGCCTCTGTTGACCATGTCTCCGGCGCGAAGTTGGAGAGCTTGGTGGCGATGTAGTACTCCGACCGCTTGTGACGGCTCAGGGCAATGCCTGTTGCGGCCTCCGAGCGGCCCTGGCAGTATGCCGGCGACGTGTCGAAATAGTTCACGCCGTGCTCGAGGGCATAGTCCACCTGGCGGTTCACCATTTCCTGGTCAATCTCCGCGTCCGGATTCTCGCGCCCCGTGCCGCCACCCTTGACCGGGAGGCGCATCATGCCGTAGCCGAGTATCGACACACGGTCCTTGGTGGTCGGGTTGGTGCGGTATGTCATCTCGCCCCGAGGAGGCTCCTGGTAATTGCCGGCGGCAGAGCCGGCAGCATCCTTGCCCTTGCAAGCGGTCAGCAGAGCCGACGAGGCCACTGCCCCCGCGCCGAGCGACTTGAGGAAATTCTTTCTGTTCAATGCTTTCTTCATGACATTTACTAGTCAGATATACTTGTGTACTTCATTGCCCTCCACGTGTATCGCGCTGAACGGCTTGGCAGGGCACAGGTTCTCGCACGCCCCGCAGCCGATGCAGCGGGACAGGTTGACAGCCGGGAACTTGACAGAGTCCTCGTTGCCCGGGTCGGAGGGTATCATCATTATCGCGCCGGCAGGGCAATGGCGAGCGCAGTTGCCGCACTCCACGCCGTCGGTGAAAACGATGCAGTTTTTCTTTGACCACACGGCGTGGCCTATCTGTATCGAGGATTTCTCCTCAGGCCTTATCGGCTTGATCGCGCCGGCAGGACACACGTCGCTGCACCGGTGGCACTCCGGGCGGCAATACCCACGTTCATACGACATTGTCGGCTGCATGAGCGTCATAAGCCCTGTAGAGGGACGCAGCACGTCGTTGGGACACTACGACACACAGAGCTGGCAAGCTGTGCAACGCTGCGCCATGTTCTGCGCCGAGACAGACCCCGGCGGCGTAAGCGGCGTGACGCGCTTGGGAGCTTCCTTCTGCGTTATGGCGGCAAGGCCGCCGTCCACCTTCTTCTTCTCTTGCGCTATTGCAGCTGTCGTCACCGCCACGGCAGAAGCCATGATGAACGAGCGGCGCGAGGCGTCTACCTCCTTTTCTACAGCTGAATCGGCTTTCTCGCAAGCCGCTTTTTTGGGGTGGCGGTAATGGAGCGCATCCTTGTGGCAGTTGCCGAGACAGTTGCCGCATACCACACAGCGGGAATGGTCCACCCGGTGGCTCTTCACGTCGATGCACGAGGCCTTGCACCCCTTGGCACACAGCCCGCAGCTGACGCACTTGTCCTCATCAATGATGATTTTCAGCCAAGAGAAGCGAGCCAGGAAACCGAGTACCGTGCCTACCGGGCAAACAGTGTTGCAATATGTGCGGCCGCCGCGCCATGCCAGTACGGCAATAATTACGAATGTCGCTGCCGCTATCACGAATGTGGGCAGGCTGCGCAGCCACACCTCGCGGCTGTAGAACGCATAGCTGTCCATACGCTCCGCCATGTATGCCAAGGCTTTGTTGCCAGCCGTGTAGACAGGCTGGAAAAGGTTTTGCGCTATGCGCCCGTATGAGCTGTACGGAGCGAGGAGAGCCACCAGCGAACCGACACCGGCGACCAATGCCAGCACAAAGACCGCCAGCACAGCGTAACGCAGCCATGATTTAGCCGGCGAATATGTGAACCGCAGCCTCTTGCGACCCTTGCTGCGCCGTCCGCTGACCCAAGACACGACATCCTGCATCACGCCGAGGGGGCAGATGACCGAGCAATATATGCGCCCGAACACGAGCGTAAGCACGACAAGCCCGGCGACAACGCCGAAATTGAGAGCCAGCACTGCGGGCAGGAACTGTATGGAAGCCATCCACGACAGCCAGCCGTGAAGCGTCCCCGTAAAGTCGAGGAACAGCAGCGTAATCAATGCAAAAAACACTATGGCAAGCGTTAACCTGATTTTTCTGAGCATATAGATTAGAGTAGAGTTGATTGTACGGTTGCAACGTTAGTGCATTTTTATCGTACACAAATACCAATTCCACGGATTTTCCAACACATTCAACAGCCCCGGACGCTCCACCGCAAAGCCAGTTTACCTCAAAACAGCGAAACGATTTACCTCAAAATAGCGAAATGAAATGCCTCAAAACAGCGAAACGGCTTGTAAGTATCGAATATTTAGAGTACCTTTGCAGTCTAAATATCAGGCAAATATGAAGTATCTACCCCGAATAGCAGACAAGGTGCTCGAAAACCGGCTCTCGTATATGGGAGCAGTCCTCATCGAAGGTCCCAAATGGTGCGGCAAAACGACGACTGCGGCACAGCAGGCCAAGAGTGTGCTGCGGCTGCAAGACCCGGACATGAGGGGTGCGTACCTCGCTACCGCCGCTACAAAGCCGTCAAACCTGCTGAGGGGAAATACACCACGGCTAATCGACGAGTGGCAAGATGCGCCAGCTCTGTGGGACGCAGTCCGCATGGCGGTTGACGAGCGTGGCGGCGAACCGGGGCAGTTCATATTGACAGGCAGCAACTCGATAGACCGCACACAGATACTGCACAGCGGCACCGGCAGAATATCACGGATGAAGATGTACCCGATGAGCCTGTACGAATCAGGGGAGTCAACCGGCGCGGTTTCGCTGAAGGAACTGTTTGACAACCCCGATACGGACATCGACGGAAGCATGTCCGAAATGGGGGTCAATGACCTGATACGCTCCGCGTGCCGGGGCGGATGGCCGGCATCGCTGCGGCTCGGCAATTCCGCAGAAGCATTGCGCATCGCCAAAGAATACCTCAGCGGCGTGGTAGAAGCCGACATCATCAGCGTAGACGGAGTGAAGCGAGACCCGGCACTGGCGAAAGCCATAATACGCACCTATTCGCGCAACCTGTCCACACTTGCCAAACGCGCCAACCTGCTCCGCGACGTGAACGCTATGAACGACAGCTGCTCCGACCGTACATACGACGACTATGTGAAAGCACTGGCGCGGCTGTTCGTGATACAGGACGTGCCGGCATGGTCTCCTGCCGTGAGGTCGGCGACCGTAATACGCAAAAGCCCCAAACGAGAACTTGCAGACCCGTCAATAGCCGTAGCTGCCATGGGGCTGTCGCCGGCAACCTTGGAAATGGATTTGAAGACATTCGGGTTCATATTCGAGTGCATGGCGATGCGCGACCTGCGAGCATACTCGCAAGCCATGTGCGGCGAACTGTCCTACTACCATGACCGTTATGACCTCGAAGCCGACTGCGTGCTGCACCTGGACGACGGCAGATATGCGCTGATAGAGTTCAAACTCGGCAGCACGGAAATCGAAATGGGGGCAAAGCACCTGTTGGAAATACAGGGTCTGGTCAGGAAATACAACGAGAAGGAGGGACAACTGAAACTGCGCGAACCCGATCTGCTGATGGTCATTACTGGCGGTCCGATGGCATACACACGTCCCGACGGCGTGAAAGTCATACCGCTCGCCTGCCTGAAGGACTGACACTCTCCGCAGAATTTACAACAGCCGTTCAAGTGAGTTTTTGAGCCCTGACATTCAATTCGTAAGCCGAAAGAATGAGTTCACCGATAGCCTCAACAACTATCGGCTCTTCGAAATCAGAAGGTGATTTGAGGTTTATCCAAAACTCGAGATCGGCGCTGTATAATTCATGCCAATCAAGCTGTTCCCGACGCAGCTTGAACTCGTCAATGATATTGTCGCATTTCTTGCCACCTTCAAAAGTTCTCCCGTCGATGAGCCCTAATTCCCGGTATTTCTTGACCGTCTCATTCATGGGCTTGAGAACCTCCAAGACACCCTCATCTTCATAGACTTCTTCCAAGGGTATCCCCTTGAGTCTTTCTGGACGTACATTTTGGGTCTTCATCCATATCGACAATGCGATTTTGTCTTCATCATCAGTCAGTTCGGGGCTGAATACTACCTCAAAACGGGATTCATCCGGCAGGTTAATGAAAAAGCCTCCATTGCCTGTGTTGTTCTTCTTTTTATATCCGTATTCGGACAACTTGTTGCAGATGAAACCATCAACCTTTTCATGCAGAGCAGCTATCAGGGCCTTGCGGTCAAACTCCACCTTTTCGGGAGTTGGAACGATATTGGTGGATGCCGAACGTTTCAGAATATTTCTGAGATACTCTTCTTTGTCGTTGATATTGGCTGGGATGTTATCGGTAATCACCTTGAGCAATGTGGTGATATTGTACTGATTCTTCTCCAAGTAAGTATCTTTCCGACACAGAGTATCCAAAATGACTTCACCGTCTACCTCTTCTTTCTCCTCCTTGTTTAAGTCATTAAGCAGATTCAACTTAGCGGCGACATTCTTATCCCATTTCTTGAAAACAGGATTGGATACGAGTATGTTGTAAATTTTCGGGTAGCACACTTGCATGGCTACAAACACCAAATTTATATATCTGACCTCAAGGGGATCATTCTCGTTTTTGGTACAGCACCGCGCGATGCAACTACTAAGGGAAAGAGTGTTGATAAGCCGTTTGATTGAGCGAGGATTTTTCCCAGCCGATGAAACGACCACTTTCGCAATGACGCTCTGAACCTTCGGTAGATTTCTTTCCACATTGCTAATGTAACCTATTGACTTCAGAGAGTCAAGCACGAAGTCCATTGGCCTATAATCGTTTACCGGCAGATGGAACGGCACCTGTATGATTTTGTCAAAGAAAGAGCGGAACTCTCGCTCATTAGAAGAGTCGAGTTTGCCGAATTTTGGCTCAAGACCCTTGACAACGACATCGTAGTCAATGGCGAGAACGAAAATGCAATGGTTGAGGGTGAATATATTCTTAAGCAATTCGAGAATCTGAACGGCCACCGGAGGATTTAGCCGGTCCAGGTCATCAACAAAAATCACTATTCCATCTTTCTTCTTGAGGTCGCCGGGGTCGCAAATTGCCTCGATTGATTGGGAGAGAGCCTCTTTCAAGTCTTTGAGAGTGACATGGCGGACTTTCTCGTTGCCGTCACCAAGTTCGGTTGGCATCCCCACGCCTTCCACAACCAATGCAGCGGCGGGCGAGGCTACTTTCAGAGCTTCACGCCCTACCCGATAACTGAAATTGACTATTGACTTGAAAATCCGGAGTGTCGAGTTCTGGGACTTCGAATCAGAACCAGATATTTCGCGTACAAGTTGAGCTATAATCTTGACTACGGTTTCCTCGGGAGTCGCAAGCATCGAATACTCCCATGTATTGATGTTAATCCCGATAAAATCTTTGCCCTCGGCACAAAGGTCATTGTAAAGGCGGTTCATCAACGAGGTTTTTCCGCTTCCCCATTCTCCCTGCAAAGCGATGGTTATGGGTGCGGCAGAGTGAGAGATGAACTGCACAAGCCCCTGCACATACTGCTCAGTGCCAAAATCGTTTGCCGGCTTATCCAGTGGCGTATCGGAAATAGAAGAACAAATTTTCATTTACAAGAGCGGTTTATTCACCCCACAAAGTTATATATAAAAATCGAAAAATCTGCGCTGACAGGCTAAAATCCGCCTCAAAACAGCGAAACGAAATGCCTCAAAACAGCGAAACAGAAAACGTAACATCTTGATTTAGCGTCAAATACCTTATACAGATTTTAAGCGTAACCTATGCAAAAAAAATTGAGGCGTGCCGCTGGATTCACAGCACGCCTCTCACAAATTGGGAATTGAAAAGTTATGTATTATTCTTGATTCGGGGTCATGGTCAGGCGCAGTGTCTGCGCTCCGGCAAGCACTTTGCCGAGGAATGCCGATACGGTCTGCGGCGACAGGTTGGCGACACAGTCCTCGTAACCGCTGTCCATGTCGAGGCCGGTCTTGTCATACTGGCGCAACACCACAAGCCAATAGGCATTGTCCTTGCGGCTGTCGGCGACTGACTTGAGCATGTATTCCTTCACCTTGTCGAGTTCCTGCGGCGTGATGTTGCCAGCCGCCATGTCTGCCAATGTCGCGTCGATGATCTGCGCAGCCTCGGCATAGTGGTCGGGGTCAACCTTGACGTATACGGGCATCATGAACTCGCTCGGGTCGTCGCCGTTCATACCGGCGGTTATCGCGCCGTGGGTGGTGATGGCGTATGTCCAGCCACGTTTCTCGCGCAGGTCGGCAAGCAGCCGTGCCTTGAGCAACTGCCCGACGGCAGAGGCGTAAATCACGTTCTGGAGGTTGTATTCAGTCGGAGTATGGCGGAACTGGTATACCACGGCGACAGGCGTTTCCATGGAGCGTGAGAACGTCACGTCCTTTGAGGGGGAGAAGCGGTAGCCTATGTCGCGAGGCTTCTCGATGCGCCCGTTCACAGGCAGAGAAGCCACATACCGCTCGAGCATCATCTTGACGGAGTCGGTGTCGAAGTCGCCGGTCACATAGAAGCGGAAATCGGCGAAGTCGGCAAAACGGTCGCGGTAGATGCGGAGCATCGTGTCATAGTCAACCGAAGCGAGCATCTCGGCAGTAGGCTGACCGCCGAGAGGATGATGCGAATACACGTTGCACGTTATCGAGTCGCCCATGGTCTGTATCGGATTGAGGCGGCGGTTGGCGAGCGAGTTCTCCTTGGAGGCTATCAGCGCGGCGTAAGCCTTGTCGTCGCGGCGCACGTCTGTCATTTTGAGGTATGCGAGGCGGAATGCGTCCTCGAGTGTCGCTGGCGAGGCGGAGAACTCGATGGTCTCTTCCGTGTTGCTCACCATGGCGGATACCTTCAGCTCTTTGCCCTGCGTAAAGCGGCGCAGTTCGGAGTTGGTCATTTCACCAACGCCAGAAGTTGCGACAGCCTCGTTGAGGAGCTTGAGCGAGCCGGCATCCGCCTCGCTGTAGTCCTGAGAAAGTCCGCCCATGCCGATGCCACGGAAATATATCTGGCCTGGTTTCTCCTTGCTCGGGCGCAGATATGCCTTCAGTCCGTTTGATAGTGTCACGACCGATGTGCCGAAAGGCCCGTTCTCCTCCACGCTGACCACCTTGCCTGGCGTGGGTTCATTCAGTTTCAGCTCCACGGGAGCTTCCTCGGGGTTATACGGCTCGAGGGTGAGCGAGTTTACGGCGAAGAAGGCATCCTTCAGCACCTGCTCACCCTTTTCGCCGGCAGCGTCAGCGTCGTTGGTGTAAAGCAACACGAGAGCGTCAGTGCCGTCAGTATTGACGATGCTGCGCAGGTATGCCACAACCTCGTCGAGGGTGATGTTGTCGAACTGTGAGACGCGCAGGTCATGCTCCTCCTGCGGCGTATTGAGAGTATCGCCATGCAGGAACGCTTTGGAAATGGAGCGGGCAATGACCGTGTTGCTGCGGTCACGGTCTTTCTCGAGCGTTGTAGCGAGGTCTTCGGCTATCTGCTTGCGGGCTTCTTCAAATTCTGTAGCAGAGAAGCCGAAGTCGCGTGCGCGTTTGATTTCGGTATAGAAAGCGGCAACAGCCTTTGCGGCATTCCCCCTGCGCACCGCGCCGCGCACCAGCAGAGTACGCATCGGCTCGGAGATTAGGAAGCGTGTGTCGCCCACGCCGATGTTGGTAGCCGGAGCGTCAGGCTGCAGTTCGAGGCGGTCAAACCGCTCTACGAGCATTGCCGTCAACAGGCTCGACACCAGTTCGGCACGAGCCTCCTGCTGCTGCGTCAATCCCTCGACAGCAGGGTGCTTGAAGAACAGCTGCACCATCTCCGTCGTCTGTTCCGGGTCGGCTTCAGCCACAGCCATAAACGGCATGCCCGTCTCGACGCTGCGGTCTGTCACGACAGGGGTCTTTGCCTTTTTGATGCTGCCAAACATCTTGCGTATTTTCTTCTCCATTTTCTTCACGTCGATGTCGCCGACCACAATAATAGCCTCCGTGTCAGGCGTATAGTTGCGGTTGTAGAAATCGCGCAGCCGCTGCGGCGGGAATGTCTCGACCACACTCATCAGCCCCATGGGGAGACGCTGGCCGTACAGCGACGAGCCGTAGATGCGCGGAGCGGCACGCTGCAAGAGCCTGTTTGAGGCGGAATTGCGATGCCGCCACTCCCCTTTTATCACGCCGCGCTCGGCATCGATGTCCTCGTCAGCGAGAGTGATGTCGCAGCTCCAGTCGCGCAAGATGAGCAGACAGCTGTCAAGCGCGGACTCACGAGCCGTAGGCACTTTGCAGATGTTGTATACTGTCTGGTCTACAGAGGTGAATGCGTTCAGGTTCTCGCCGAACTTTACGCCTATCGACTCGAGCCACCCTATCAGCGAGTTGCCCGGGAAATGTTTGGTGCCGTTAAAGGCGAGATGCTCGAGGAAATGCGCCAGTCCGCGCTCGTCCTCACGCTCGACTATAGACCCCACGCCACGCGAGAGGAAGAAATCGGCACGGCCAGAGGGCGACTCGTTATGGTAAATGTAATAGGTCAGCCCGTTGGGCAGCTTGCCGCTCACGACATTCGTGTCTGCGGCGTAGGACGGAATCCCGGCGATGACCGCCAGGACTATCCATATCAATGATGTTATGCGATGTTTCATGTATGGGTAATGTGTTTTGTATCAGAATATAAAGCTAATTGCCGCCTCGATGCCGTTGCCGATCACGCCGCTGGCATAGTTCTCATGGCGGTATGTCACGTCGATGCCAACGGCATACTTCGCGCTGATGGCGTACTCGCCCGCAAGGGCGGCAGTGAGTGTGCGGCGAGTGCAGGTGGCATTGCTGAAATCCTCTTTCAGCGCATCGGCAAACAGCTGCGACTCGCGGTCGCTGCCGACAGTACCTAATTTCAGGTCAGAGGATGTCGGGTCGTACAGCATACCGGCAAGGCGGAACTTGTACACCCATCTCTGCACCGGCGACCACACCATGGAGAAGTCGGCTGACACCTCAATGCCGTCTTGAAGCCATTCGCGTCCGGAGATGTATGACATCAGGCGGTGCTGGAAACCGACTTTCGGCGTGAGAGCCAGACGGCATCTGCCTACGGAATATTCCGCCATGCCGCCAGCCGCCAGCCGCCATGCATTGTCGGCAAATGCCAGGCGCGAGCCTATCTGCGGGTATGAGCCGGAAGTCGCGTCGCCGAACAGGTTCTCCTTGCCGTGGCGGCGATATATGCTGCCCTCCGCCATAGCCTTCCACCGCCAGCGGCTGCCGTCGGCATACACATAGCCAGCCTGGAAATCAGCGGCGCGGTGGTTGACATTGCCCAGCGGCAGCTTGTTGAGGTCCGACACCACATGGCGCATGGTCATGAGCGAGAAGCGTGCAGAAGCAAACGCGCCCGAGCCACTGCGGGGGTAAAGGTCTGCGCCGAGGGTGTATGTATAGCCGTCGCTGAACACATTCGCGCCGCTGCCGGCAAAACGCGAATAGTCCGTGCCAAGTCCCGTGAGGTGATACAGCTTGGAGTCGCCCATCTCGCTCACGAAGGATATGCTCGTAGACTGGCGGTAGCGTTCAAACAGGAACGCCGGCCCGAGGTCATACGCGCCAAGGCGGAATGTCACACCGGCAGAGATGTTAAGCTGCCCCGAGATGGTTTTGGGACGTGGATCTACCTGACGGTAGTACAGCCCGGCGACATATCCCAGCGACACGCCCCACGACACATTGTCGCCGCTGTGGGCATAGCCTCCGGAGAACATGTACCGCTCGAGCGACTGGTTGCCGCCGATGGTATCGGCGATGACGTAGGGGTACACCTTGTCGTAATCGGGCGATTCGCAGAGGTTCATGCCGAGGATGCGGCCGTTGTGGTATGCCGCGCTGCCCCACACCGTCGAGCTGCCGGAATGGATGAAAGCGTCGGCGGCGAAGAAGCCTTTCTGCTCCCCTCTCCCCTTCTCTATCGTGGCGGCACGTGTCTGCAACTGCGAGCTGTAGCCCAGCCGCGCTTGCGAATAGGAATAGCCGCGCTGCAAGGGACGGACCGCAGGGTTGGTGAACGGAAGCGCGGCAAAGCCGGCAAACCCCGTCCCCTCTGCCGCAGACTTCTGCGCCACAGAAAGCGAGTCGGCAGCCGTCACCGCAAACACGGGAGCGGCAGCCAACAGTGTGTATGTCAATATGCCTAATCTCATTTTTCGGTCTTTTCAATTGGGACTACACCGTCATAGGTCTGCACGGTGCAGGGTGTGCCGTTGATGTCCTTGGCAGTACCCTGGCGTTCTATCTCGGAGGGTGTCACCATCGCGTTGAAGTCCTCTGTAGAGTTGTTGGTGTCCTGAAAAATCGGCGTGCCGCTTGCCGAGAAGCCGGCGAGCTTGCGGCGCACAGCGTGGAAATAGCGCGTCTTGTCGTGGTCAATAGTGCCGCAGTTGGTCCAGCCCATGTCGAGGCTCGGGTCAGACACATTCCACTCGTATTCGGCAGCCACCGAGCAGTTGACCACATCGACTATCCACTTGTTGGGGAGCTTGTACGCCGACTGCGACATAGGGAATGTGCCGGCCGGCACGACGATAGTATAGTCGTATGAGTACCAGTAGTCTTTCAGGTACTGGTCTTTGTCAATAGGTATGCGGGCTATGCCGTATGCACGGAAGCCACGGTTGTGCAGCACGAAGAACGAAAGCGTATAGCAATACCACTTGTCGAGGTTCGGCACAGTCGGCGAGTCGATGTCGGTGTGAGCCGGCTTGGTCGATATGTCATACCACTCGAAGTCGGCATTGGAAAGGTCAAATGAGTTCGGATTGATGACCGTATGGTCGATGCCGGTGTCGGCGATAAGCAGGTACTCGCCGGGGTTGACCGGATGCTCCTTGCCGCTGCCGGGGATAGTGTAGAGGGCATGGACTGTCATCGCCTCGCTCATGATGTCGGGCGAATATTCAAATTTCTGCGTGGTGGTGAACTTCGACTCGAATATGGTCAGACCGTCAGCATACAGCACATGGTCGGTGTTGTTATATATCTTGATGTAATCATCGCCGTAATACTGGTTGCCTGAGGGCTGCAGCGTGCCGGTGAAGAAGATTTCAGAAATGATGAAGTCGTCGGAATCAATGGTGCAAAACGGCGAGAGTTCAACTGCATTGTCGCCGGCAGTGATGGTCACAGACTGGCGAAACGCCTTCACCTCCGCAACACCGCCGTTTGGCAGGGCGGCAGTGGCTGTCAGCGAGATGTCATACAGGCCGGGGGCGACGGAGATGCTTTCGGTGTCGAGGGCGTATGTCGTCACCTGCCCAGTGTTGATGTTCTTGAACGTCACTTTGCCATCCGTGATATTGTCCGGCTGTTCGGTACTGCCCCAGTTGAGCTGCACGGTCACGGCTGCGCCGCTGTCGGGAGCGTCGAGATGCTCGTCACAGCTCGTCAGCAGAGCCGTGGCGAGGGTCGCAATCGCGATGAGTAGTGTCTTGATATTCATATAGATGTGTCGTTTATTGCTTGGTTTGATGTCAGATAGAGAGGTTGAGTTCCATGCCGAAATATGCGTTTGAGGCACGGCGTATCAGCAGCCCGTTGGCGCGGTAGTCTGGAAGCCAGTCAATGATGCGGTTGACGAAGAGGGCTATCTTGACATGGTCGCCGATTTTCTTGGTCGCCTTCAGGTTGAGGTATGCCGCAAAAGGCACTTTGACAGTCTTGAACGTGTCGCCGTTGTACGTCTTGATGAGGTAGCGCAGAGCTGGGTCATTCTCGGCAGCGGCGTCGTATGCGTGCATCTCGCCGTCGGCAGCGTCGAGATACTGCACCGGGCGGCCATCGAGGGGTATGCGCGTGGTCTTGACCCACCACATGCACTGCAGCGTGGTGGTGAAGATGAGCCCCCAGCGAGGTATCTGCGTGTCAATCATGAAATTGGTGTTGACCTGCTCGGTAACACGGCCGTCACGGTAGTCGTACAGACCCACATAGCGGTCGCTCACAGCTGCGCCGTTGACGACATCCGTTACCTCGGAGAACAGCATCTGTGAGTTGCTGTAAGTGGTCTTGAACCATGCGCCGGTAATCGTCAGCTTGGAGCGCAGCAGCTTCCACCGCTCGCTCGATGCCGTAAACTCGATTCCGCGCTTGAATATGCGCGTGCCGTTGGTGGCGCGACGGTAGCTGCGCAGCACACGCTCATCGGTGAAAGGGAGTTCATCGAGTACCGGTGGAGCGCTGAGCTGCGAGGAGATGATGCCAGAAGCGTCGTACTTGCGGTAGGCGTATGGCGCATACACCGGCGAGTAGCGGAAACCCGAGTTCATGTTCTCCTGGAAATAGGTCACGTTGAGGCTGTTGCCGCGCCAGTGCAGCGAGGCCGACACCTCCCATTTCAGGTTGCGTGCCGCCTTCAGGTCATAGTTGACAGCATCGTTGACGTATGTCATCAGGCTTATGAGGCTGTTCTCCTTCGGCTTGTTGATGTCATAGTAGTTGAGCTGTATGATGTCGGCATAGTTCTCCTGCGGAAAGAGGTAGTCGAGCGTAGGCATCTTGGTGGTCAGTCCCACGCCGCCGGAGAGGGCGAACACCATGTCGCCGCCCTTGGTGGGTATGCCCGCAAACTTCCACTTGGCGTTGAAGCGCGGGTCGAGATACGGGCGGTTGGCAAGGTAATACTTGCTCGACAGCCCTGGCAGCTGTATCGAGCGCAGTCCGAAGCGCATGGTCAGCATATTGCCCCCCACCGGCATCGAAGCCTCGTCCTCGATGAAGAACGAAAGTACGTTGAGTGCAGGTATGTCGCGGAAATCACGCGGGCGGGAAGTCCAAGCGGCAGCGAGGGGGCGGCGCAGGTCGTATATCTGGCCGTGGCCGAAATTTTTCGACAGCGTCCACTCTCCGCCGACCATGTACTTGTGTGTCAGCGACCATGTCTTGCGCTGGCCAGAGGCTTTCCCCTTGACAAAGAGGTTGAACGGGCGGCCGTCGCTCTCATAGTCGGCGATGTACTCGCCCAGCAGGTACTCGCCGGGGTTTACGCCAGGCTGCATCGACGTGGGGGCGACCGACGCACGCTGCGGCGCAACCTGCTTGTGACGCTCCAGGCGGTCTACCTGATAGCTGGCAGACGTGTTCACGTCGATGCTGTTGAAGAAGGCGTTGGAGAAGAGCGTGATGTCGAGGTCGGACGTGAACGCGATGCGGTTGTAACTTGACTTGTATTCGTCTATCTTGTTGTAATTAAGGTCAGGGTCGGTCTTCGCATTATCGAAAGAGCCGGTATAGTCCAGTCCGTAGTTCCAGTCGATGCCGGCGCGGTCGCTCTGGAATTTCATCGCCATACGCGCCGAGCCGGTGAGCCGCTTGTAGTTTTCCAAGGCATCTCGCGGGTCAACCTTTGAGTCGAGATATGTCAGGTCGAGGTTGAGCACATGGTCGTACCTCCCTATCGACACCCCCTTGCCGGCAGAGAAGAGCTTGCTGTACTCGTCAGCCTTGAACCGTGCGGTGAACGGTGTCGCGCTCCGTATGCGGCTTATCTTGACAAGCCCGGAGGTCAGGTTGCCGTACTCCGCCGAAGGGATGCCGCGCACTATCTCGACACTCTCGATGTTGTCGGTCGAGATGGTACGCATATCCACGCCCTTGTTGGTGATGTTGCGAGCTGCCGATGGAGCGTCGCCCGAAGTGGATATGCCCACGCTCTGCATATTAGCGTCGCCGTTGACCGGTGCGCCGTCCACCATGAACAGCGTGCCGAGCGAGGAGATGTCATAGTCCTCGTTCTGCACCTTCTGCCCCGTCGCGCCCAGCGTGCCGGTCTCGCGCAGGGTTATGAGGTTTGCCTCGCCCATAGCGGGATTTTTGGAGATGTTGCCCGGCAAAAGCTCGAGCAAGTCGGTAAAACTCGTCGGCTGCAGATGCGTCATTGCCGAGCGGTCAATGCGCGAAGAGGCCGTCAGGCCGTCGCCCTCGCGAGCCGTCACCACCACCTCGCCCAGTTGCGTTTCGTCATGGTGTTCCTCCCGCTGCTGCTTAGCGGGCTTCTTCTTCGGCTTCTTGCTTATGCTGTCTGTGGCGATGCTGTCGGAAGGCGTTGCCGGCCGGTCACTGACCGTCGCGGCGTGACCGGCTGGCATACCGACCCGCATCGCAATGAGAGCCAGTACCGCCAAACCCAAGGTTGTTGTCTTCTTAGTATGCTTCATTTCCCAAAAAATCAGGGGTGTCTATACCTATTATTTATGAGTGCAAAGTTAGTACCGTGCCAGCCGCAGGTCAATACCGCGAATGTGGTATTCCACACCCCATTTTTACCGCATTTGCGGTATTTTTTCTGACCGCCGATAGCCGTAATTTTGCAGCGTAAAATAAAAACATAAATCACATACAAGACATGAAGAAGTCTACCATTTTCAGCATCATCGCCCTCTGCGGGTCAGTACTCTCCGCAGGGGCTGAACTGACCGCGCCGCAGGCTGTGTGGGGAACCACATTCGACAGCGCAACTACTGCCGGCGACCAGGCTCAGTCAAACGCCATCTCTGCCGACGGCAACATCTACTGGCACCTCATCGGCGGCACAAAGCACGACATCCGCACAATCTACTTCGGAGCTGACCCCCTCTTTGAAGGAGCTGACTACGACCCCAACGGCACGAGCCAGAACAACAACCTCTGCATCATGAAGACTGACAAGCAGGGAGGCCTCCTCTGGAAGATGAACTCCACCACTTGTGACTTCTACAACAACCAGGGCGACGTGGTGGCTACTTCCGACGGCGGTGTGATATTCACTGCCAAGCTGCGCAACACCGATGACGGCGGCAGCGGCGAATATCTCTGGAACAACGTTACCCTCGTGGACGGCAAGAACCAGACACACACCTACACTTGGAACCACAATGACAACGACCTGCGCCGCTTCTACCAGATTATGGTAGGCCGCCTCTCCGCTGACGGAGACCTCCTCTGGGTGAAGTTCATTCAGACTGACCGCTTCAAGGGTGAGGAGGAGACTTTCTACTCCGACGCTATCTCCATTACCGGCACTGCTGTCGATGATTTCGACAACGTCTACATCGCCGGCAACTTCCGCGCAAACATGAAAATCGAAACTTCAGGCCGTCCTGTTGTCCTCGCTCCGCACGACGACAGCTGCTGGTCTGCAAACTCACAGGCATCAGCCGGCGACATGTACATCATCAAGCTGAACGGCAATGACGGTTCGTACAACTCCAGTGCTCTGTCTACTATCGAGAGCGGCATGCCCTCAAGCGAAAAAATCGACCGCCTCGAGTGGAAAGACGGCTGCCTCTACGGCCAGGGCCTCATCAACGGCGACGGCGTGAAGATGAACTTCGGCGGCAAGTCGTTCACTCTCGCTGGCGACTTCTCCCCCATCCTCTTCTCAATGAACGCTGACCTGACGGCCAACTGGGTGACTCCCCTCAAGGGTGAGAAAATCGGCGGCAAAATGGGCTTCCAGTACTGCGGCATCACCAAGGTGGGCAACACACTCTGGTTCACCGGAATGTTTGACGGCGTTATCTCTGCCGGCGAAGGCAAGTCTTTCTCATCAACTGAATCCACCCCCAGCGTCCGCGAAGGCTTCATCTGCAAGTTTGACGCTACTACCGGCGCATGGATCAAGGGCGTGACAAGCCGCGAATCATACCCGACCACGCTCGGCGCAGGATACTCCGCTCTCTGCGGCTACTTTAAGGCTGTACAGAACGAGCAGCACACTGACAAGGTATACGTGTTCGGCTACGCCATGAATGGAACCGTAGGTGTGTTCATGCGCACATACGATGCCGAGACTCTCGTTTCCGACCCGACTACTGAATGGAACCTCGTCAAGGGAGGCCAGATGCCTACTTGCCAGACCATCGCATACGACCCAACAGACGCGACTATCTACATCACCGCACGCGGACGCAACACCGCCTCTTCAGCTCCTTTCGAGCTGCTTGGCGACCTCACCGTCAACGCCCCCAGCGACACATGGGCTATCCTCATGGCTGGCTACAACATGCCAGAGGACTTCAAGGAGACCAACGTGGTTGAGACTGTTGACGCTGACAACACGCTCCGCGTATACGGCTCACATGGCCAGCTCGTAATCGAGAACGCAGGCGAGGCTCGCACAGTCCGCGTATACGACATCGCAGGACGCAACGTTGCCACTGTGACAGCTCAGGAAGGCAAGACCGCAGTAGACCTTGCAGGAGGCATCTACATCGTGGAGGGCCGCAAGGTGCGCATCTGACAACACCAAGACTCATCTGAGAACAAAGGATTTTAGTGTGATACAAAACGACGGCAGGGGGCGGTTTCCGCTCCCTGCTTTTTTGCCGTAATACCAACACGCTACCCCAACAGCCACAAATTTCGTACAGAAAACCATACAAAACATCATTTACTGTTCAAAAATTGACAGTTTATCAACTGGCAATATTTTCAGCACGTAGCAGTATCTTGTACATACGCCGAACCGTCGGGCGACTGCCGAAAGTCACATCAAAATTGTATTTGTTTTGAGCTACTTCGCTGAAAGCGAAACCGCACTTAAGATAAAACCCGACGGCACTGTATTGGGCGGTATCAAATGCGTCAACGGTCAAAAACATAGTAGCTGAAAGGGTGTCTTGCAATGCTTTTTGCTCTATCGCGGCAACTATCAGACTCCCTATATGCTTGCATCGCGCCTCTCTGCGAATTGCCAGATAATCAATTTCGATTGCAGGGTATTTTTCTTGAGACCAAAATTTGTCCTCATCCTTTTCACAAGAGGATTTGCTTTGCATATAAATCCGATCCTCATTGTTAAGCACCAACGCGTCTTTGCCCAACGCAAACATAGCAACAACTTCACCCTCATAAGAAACAACCCACAAGTTGGACACTCCAAGTTTAATGAACCTGTCAAGTCCCCTTGCTTTGTCATGGATGAAGTCGTCCATTGACTTTTCTCCGCAGTAAAAGCCTTCCAAAGCGGAGGTGTCATAGACTCGCTTGAAACTATATTCGGATTCCGTCACGTCAGAGGTCGATCCAAATGACTTTGTTGCCACTCAACAATTTCTGTGACCGCTGTACTGACGCTCTTTCGCTATCGCTCAAGCGTCCTGATGCGACACGGCAGACTGTATCGCGCAATTCATCGGCAACCTCTCCCGAGATGGGGGTTCGTGGGGATTTTATGCCTAACATATTGGTATTACGTTATTTTATATCTGCAAAAGTAATGATTGTTTCTGGAATATCAAAATTGAAAGCGACCTATCGTATATGCATTATCGCCGTGTCCATACTTTGTTGCCACAAATTTCGTACAGAAAAACATACAAACCATCATTTACTGTTCAAAATTTGACTACCCATGCAGTGGAATGAAAATGCACTCACCCAAATAATGAACTGCAAACCTGCGGTTGGGCAGTTCGCGATTTTTTTGTAATTTCGCAGTGACGAGTTTTGACCGATTTTTATATGCGCAATTATCTGAAATACTTGATGTCGGGCGCGGTCGCCGTAG
>URTA01000040.1 GCA_900550645.1 uncultured Porphyromonadaceae bacterium | reverse complement strand
GCCGCAACCTGAAGCTGAAGCAATCGAACATGGTTTCGTCAATCCCTGCTTTGACAATAGATGCGATGAACAATACGAATATTCCGAAATTGCCTAATGACAATCAGTTGGCAACGGCGATAACGTATAAGTTCTATTTCCAGGCAATTGCAGACGAACCTCGTGCAATAGCTTCCGTAGTAAATCAGATGTCTGTTAATCCTTCAACAGATGTTCTCAATTATAGCAGCGACGGCACACAGTGCGGCATCTTGTTTGCTTTGCATTGGCGCGGAGATGTTGAGCCTTGCTCATTGCGTATTGTTCGTGATACAGTTCTTAATGGCAAACACATCAAGCGTCATGTTGTAACAGTTCCCGTGTGTGGGGCGAGATTTCTGCATGACAATTTCACTTCAGTGGAAGGACATTTGTGGATGTCAGTGCCAGTCGAAAAAACAGGGGACGATGTCACAGATGCAAACTTGGATATGAGTAAGATACCGGAGTTCATCACACAACCAAACAGTGGAATTGAGGCGATCCAGTTCATTGATTACAATGTTTCCTGCAGAGCTTCAGCCACACCAGCTGCCGGTGAGTGGAAGTCAGGTGACACCATAGTCATTAAACCGTCTGGCAGCGGTACTGAACAGGAGTGGAGAGACGCAACTGTGCGAATAAAGAACTAATCCGACAGGGAGGTGAGTGAACGGACTGATTCTGTACACTCGCCTCCCTTTCCCAAAACATACAAAATCATGAGACAAAGAATTGTGACAATGCTTGTAGCGATGTTGGCAATATTGCCGACATTGGCATCTGACCTGATTAAAGCAGGTGAAAGCTATTATCGGATTGTAGATAACGATGCTTATTATGTGGGAGAATCCATGCAAAGCCAGACTATTGTGATCATACCAGAGAAGATTGAGTACAATCACAGAAAATATACTGTGGTGGGATTTAAGATTGAGGGGGAGGATTACCCTTATCCTTCACGATGCGAATATGTTGAAGAGTTCTATCTGCCCAGCACAATACGTAATACCAGCGACAACATCTCGTTCTTGAGATACAATACTCCCAACCTGAAGGCTCTGCATGTTGAGGCGGGCGGTGATATGGCGGCTCAAGGCGGTGCATTGTATACCAGCGACATGAAAACGTTGATATTTTTACCATGCTCATATACCGGTGTTTTCACAGTGCCGGAATCCGTGACTGCGTTGGGTGAGGGCTGCTGCCGCAAAACTGGCATTACCGGCATAGCGCTTCCTTCCGGGTTGCTGTCCATTGGTACAGATGCGCTTTATGAGACTGGCATTACGGATATAACTCTGCCGGGAAACTTGCAGTCAATAGGGGACGAAGCGTTTTATGGGACTGGCCTTGCGTCCATAACATTTCCTGAAAGCCTCAAGTCAATCGGCGACAATGCGTTTTGTGGAACCAAGATAACACGGCTTGTTGTGCCTGACAATGTTGTCACGGTCGGTAGATTGAACATGCGTGAACTTGAGTATCTCTCGCTTGGTAATTCAATCACAAGAATACTATGGGGACTTCCTGGGGATTGCCCGAAATTGAGGGAGATGCACATTCCCGCGAGTGTGGTTGATATAGTATGGGGCGCGTTTGACAACTGTCCGTCGCTTACGGCGATAGTCGTAGCTGACGATAATCCCTGCTATGTGTCTGACAATGGGGTGGTGTTGTATGACAAGGCAAGAAAAGAGTTGCTTTTTACATCAGCTGCAATAACCGAATATGTTGCTCCGCCGACAGTCACAACAATCGGATACAAGGCTTTCAGGAGCAGATCGAAATTAAAGACGATAGACCTGTCAGCTTCAGACATAACGGCGATTGGGAAAGAAGTTTTTTGTGAATGCACCAGACTCGAAACCGCGAATCTGTCGGGTGTGAAGACAATTGAGAAAGCCGCATTTAAGGATTGCATCAGTTTGAAATCTGTATATATGCCAGACGTGACAATGATTTCGGACGAAGCGTTTTATGGCTGCACCCATCTTCAATCTATTGACTTGCCAGGCGAAACAACGATTGGACTAGAAGCGTTTTATCGCTGTACAGGTCTCAAGTCTCTTGATTTGTCGGGCGTGACAACAGTCGGGAATGATGCGTTTTATGACTGTACCGGTCTCGAATACATCAACACCGGAGACAACTTGGTTGACCTCGGGGACAGGGCTTTTGCTTGTGAGCGAAGCGTGGCGGTTAGCCCGAGAGTAATCGTATTGTCAAATGCGCTTGCAGATTTGCCGGCAAACGCCTTTTCACAGAATGTCATAAGAGCCTTCAGCGGCGGTAACGGCCTGAAGGCTATCGGCGACGGTGCCTTCAGCGGCTGCGAGTTCAGAGGTATGCAGGAGATTTTTGTTCCTTACAATGTTGAGAATATCGGAGCTAACGCATACGCTGGCATAAAGTGCGACAAGAATCTCTTCACCAAGATATATATCGGGGATAAAGTCACGCAAATAGGGGACAAGGCCTTTGACATAACTCAAAGTGTGATGGCTCTTTACTGTGCAGCAACCACGCCGCCTCAATGTCCCAAAACCGCATTTTCAGATGGCCTATATGCAGTCTCGAGCCTCATGGTGCCTGATGTGGAAGCATACGAGAAGGTCTTCCCTTGGTATAAGTTCATGAAGTCAAGTTACTATGACTTCTCCGGAGTGGAGGAGGTCGCTGACGGCGGCGAGGAGTTCAGCGTCAGCTGCTCGGGCGGCGAGATGCGCGTCGAGTGCGGTGACGGCACGGCGGTGATGGTATGGAGTGCTGACGGACGCGAGGCGTACAGCGGCACAGGCTGCTGCTCCGTGGCTCTGCCGCGTGGCATCTACATCGTCCGCGCAGGCTCTTCGACCCGCAAAGTCATCCTCTGACATTCTATCGTGCATATAGAAGATATGGAAATAATCCCTTCATGTTTCGGCATGGAGGGATTTTTTCTTTATCGAAAAACCGGCGGTTGTGGCTTGTCTGCCGGGAAAAATTGCTAACTTTGCAACTTAAGCGGCTGTGGCGCAGACTTGACCGCTGGCCGTGAGGTTAACGTATTGTAGAAAAGGCCTACCTTATTATGAGAAAGACACTTTTGCTGTTGATGATGTGCGTGACGAGCGTAGTGGCGTTTGCTGCCGCGTCCGTGCAATGGAGTTACAAACTGGTGGGTGACGGCACTGCCTCCCCGTCGGTCGAGATTACTGCGGCTGTGCCGGCCGGATATCACCTGTATGCCCAGGACAACCCTGCCGGCGGCGGCTCTCCCCTGAAGATTTATGTGGAGGGGACGGGCGTAAAGGCTGCTGGCAAGCCCACTGCCAACCGCGCATACGCCAAGGCGTACAATGACATTTTCGAGACTGACGAGCATTACTATACCGGGACTGTCAAGTTTGTGCAGCGGCTCAAGCCGACGGCTCGCGAGTACAGCGTGCGCATAGAGGTTGATGGCCAGATATGCAGCGACAGCGAGTGTGTTCGCACTGGCGGGTCGCAGACGCTGAAGGGGAAAGCCCCGGAAACAGCTCTTGGCAAGGACGATGCTGCTAAAGTCGAAAATGCAGACACGCAGCCGGATGCGGCTGTGACGGATACGTTGCCGGCAGACCAAGAGGCTGTCGCAGCCGAGGATTCCACGGCAGTTGCGCCCGCTGATGCCGCATGGTGGAACAATGTGGAGGCGGAATTGAAGGCATACGACAACCGCGATGCGGCGGAAGACATGAGTTTGCTGTACATATTTCTTGCCGGGTTCCTCGGCGGCCTGATTGCCCTGATGACACCATGCGTATGGCCGATGATACCGATGACCGTCAGCTTCTTCCTCAAGCAGAACAAGAGCCGGCGCGGGTCTGTCGGTCAGGCTGCGCTATACGGCGTGTCGATAGTGGTCATATACGTGCTGCTCGGACTGGTGATAACGGCGTTGTTCGGAGCTTCGGCTATGAATGACCTCGCCACATCGGCGGTGTTCAACATCATATTCTTCCTGCTGCTTGTGGTGTTCGCGATTTCGTTCTTTGGCGGTTTCGAGCTCACGTTGCCGGCTTCATGGACCAACAAGATAGACGCCAAGGTGGACACAACGACAGGCATACTGTCGGTATTTTTCATGGCGTTTACGCTTGTGCTTGTGTCGTTCTCCTGCACCGGCCCGATCATAGGGACACTGCTTGTCGAGGCGGCGGCGTCCTCCAATTTCGTTTCTCCGGCGGTGGGGATGTTCGGCTTTGCGCTGGCTCTGGCGTTGCCGTTCACGCTGTTTGCCATGTTCCCGACGATGCTCAAGTCTATGCCCAAGAGCGGAGGCTGGCTGAATACCGTCAAGGTGGTGCTCGGTTTCCTCGAGCTGGCGTTGGCGTTGAAGTTTCTTTCTGTCGCGGATCTGGCATACGGCTGGCGCATATTGGACCGCGAGGTTTTCGTGGCGTTGTGGATAGTGATATTCGCGCTGCTTGGCGTTTACCTGCTCGGCAAGCTGACATTCCCGCATGACGACAAGGTGGATAAGGTGAGTGTTCCTCGTTTCCTGCTCGGTGTCATCTCGCTTGCCTTTGCCGTGTATATGCTGCCGGGGCTGTGGGGTGCGCCGTTGAAGTCGATAAGCGCGTTTGCGCCGCCGTTGAGCACACAGGATTTCTCGCTTTACGAGGGGGGCGTGAGTGCGTCTGCCGACGATTTCGAGCAGGGTATGGAGCTGGCTCGCCGTCAGGGGAAGCCGGTCATGATAGACTTCTCGGGACACGGCTGCGTGAACTGCCGCAAGATGGAGGCGGCAGTATGGACTGACCCCGAGGTGAAGCGCATCATCGATGAGGACTATGTGCTGATAACGCTTATGGTGGACGACAAGAAGCCGCTGCCGGCACCTGTGGTCGTGCGCGAGAGTGACGGCACAGAGCGCACATTGCGCACCGTGGGCGACAAGTGGAGTTTCCTGCAACGCTCCAAGTTCGGGTCAAACGCGCAGCCGTTCTATGTGCTGCTCGACAATGACGGCAAGCCGCTCGAGTCGTCATACGGATATGACGAGGACATACCGGCGTACAAGAAGTTCCTCCGAAACGGTGTAGACAACTACCGTAAGAGAGGGGAGTGACGACGCTCGATAAGACGATAACAGAAGAGGGTGCAGAGATTATAAGCTGCTCCCTCTGTTGTGTAATAGTTTGATTGATAGATTGTTGGTGTTTGTTCTAATCGCAATGTCAAAAATATTGGCTGAAAAATTTGCACAGTCTGAAAATAAGCAGTAACTTTGCACCGCAATTCGGCGACGGATTGTGACATACAGGGTTCCATGTCCGAGTGGTTAGGTAACGGTCTGCAAAACCGTCCACACCAGTTCGAATCTGGTTGGAACCTCAAGAAGAGAGCATCAGAGCTATGATGCTCTCTTTTGTCGTTATATGCGGCTTGTTCAGCCTTGCATCTGGCCGGAAAAAGAAACTCCCGAAACATTCAGGTCAAATTTTTCGCCCGAATGTTGGTGCAAAACCGGAATTTTGCTTAACTTTGTCATGTACTCCCGCAGGGAGGCGTAAACGAATAACCAGTTACGAAATGAAATACAATAGGATATTGCTCAAACTCTCTGGAGAGTCCCTCATGGGGGCGCAGGGTTACGGCATAGACAGTGAGCGTCTGCAATCGTATGCAGCGCAGATCAAGGCCGTGGCAGACCATGGCGTGGAAGTGGGCATAGTCATAGGCGGCGGAAACATATTCCGGGGGCTTAAAGGGGCGACTGCCGGCTTCGACCGCGTCAAGGGCGACCAGATGGGTATGCTTGCCACTGTCATAAACTCGCTGGCACTGAGCAGCGCGTTGACGAGCATGGGGCTTGAGGCAGATGTGTACACAGCCGTGCCGATGTTCCCGATAGGAGAGCCGTATTCCAAGTGGCGTGCCATTGACTCGATGCGCCACGGGCGCATCGCTGTCATGAGCTGCGGCACCGGAAGCCCGTATTTCACTACCGATACCGGTTCTGCCCTCCGCGCTATCGAAATCGAGGCGGACATCATGCTCAAGGGGACGCGAGTGGACGGCGTTTACACTGCCGACCCGGAGAAAGACCCGGATGCCCGCAAGTTTGACACTATAACGTATGACGAGGTGCTGTCGCGCAACCTGCGTGTCATGGACTTGACCGCCACCGCGCTGTGCAAGGAGAACAACATGCCGATATATGTGTTTGACATGGACACGGAGGGCAACCTGATGCGCATGCTGAAGGGCGAGAATATCGGTACGCTCGTCAGCAACTGACTGTAACAAAAGTAATAACAAACCATGGGGCTGACGTGGCAACACGTGCTGCCGCCCCTATAACAGAATACACACTATGGAAGTATCCGAATATCTGCAAGAGGCTGAAGCTGCCATGGAAATGGCGGTTGAATACCTGGACGACACACTTAGCCATATCCGCGCCGGCAAGGCGTCAGCGCGTCTGCTCGACGGCATCCGCGTGGACTACTACGGCACTATGTCGCCGATTTCTAATGTCGCAAACGTGAGCGTGCCAGACGCTCGCACCATCGCCATCACACCGTGGGAAAAGTCGATGTTCAAGGTTATCGAGAAGGCAATCATCGATTCTGAACTCGGAGTAACGCCCGAGAACAACGGCGAGGTGATACGCCTGAGCATACCGCCGCTAACGGAGGACCGCCGCCGCCAGCTCGTCAAGCAGAGCAAGGGCGAGGCCGAGAATGCCAAGGTGTCTGTGCGCAATGCTCGCCGCGAGGCTATCGAGGGGCTGAAAAAAGAAATCAAGAACGGCCTGAGCGAGGATGCCGAGAAGAATGCGGAGGGCGATGTGCAGAAGCTGCATGACAAGTTCATGAAGCGCATCGACGACCTGTTCGCAGCCAAGGAGAAGGAAATCCTGACTGTGTAAAAATGGACTGCGGCGGGCGAGCGACTCCAGGCGGCAAGCCGTCACCCGGTGTAGAGGTGTCGGTGATAGTGCCGGTGTACAATGCCGCTCCGTTTCTGGACGATTGCGTCGACTCGCTGCTGGCGCAGACGTTTACGCCGCTGGAAATCATACTCGTCGATGACGGCAGCACGGACGGCTCGGGAGAGGCATGCGATTCATTCGCATCGGCTCATGGGCAAATCCGTGTGCTCCACAAGCCCAACGGCGGCATGAGCGATGCCCGGAATGCCGGGCTGGACGTGGCTCGCGGCAGGTACATTGTATTTGTCGATGCCGACGATGCCGTGGTGCCTGAAATGATCACGACGCTGTACCGTATCTGCGAGTACGAGAAAGTGACGTTGGCGTGCTGCGGCTCTAAGGAGGTCCTTGAGGTATCTGCAGATGATTTGAATCTCGACAAGAACGTTGCAACGTCCGTTGTCAGGCTGATGTCCGGACGTGAAGCGGTGGAAGAGATGCTCTACCAGTGCGGAGTCAACAATTCCGTCTGGTCGAAGATGTTCTCACGCAGTTTGTGGGAGACACGCTGCTTCCGCAAGGGTATCGGCTACGAGGATTTGGATGTCATATACCGTGTGATGCTTGATGCCGGCAGGGTGGCGGTGACGGATGCGTGCCTTTACCTCTACCGGCAACATCGCGGCAGCTACATACACAGCTTTCAGGCTCGGCGGGCAGATGTGCTTGACGTGACAGACAGGATGTTGCAGTGGGTGGCGGCCAACGAGCCTGAACTGGCGGAGGCTGCGAGATGCCGGCGCATGAGTGCGCATATCAATATTTTGGGCCTGATGCATGCGGCAAGGGTGCCTATGCCCGAGGTAGAGGCACGTTGCCGCAGTGTCATTGCCGCAGACAGTGCCTTGTGCCGCAGAAATCCCCGTGCCAAGCCGCAGATGCGCAAGGCGTTGACGACTGCAAAGTGGATTGGTTTGCCGCTGTTTGCTGCTGCGCTCGGCTGGGCATACCGCCGCAAGGACAGAAGAAAATTTGCCTGTGGAAAGGCGTGAGCGTCGTCCGTGGGCTTTATATAAAAACGAATGATTATGGAAAATACGAGATTTGCGGTTCGCGCAAACGAGATATTTGACGAGTGTGTTCGCCTGTACCATGTCACAGACGACATTGACGCGCCGATGCCCAAGCCTTACCCCGAAGGGTCTGTCGAGGCAGTGCTGTTTGAGAAAAACTGGATTGACGCGGCGCAGTGGCACATGGAGGACATCATCCGGGACCCGGACATTGACCCGAAGGAGGCACTCGTTTTGAAACGCCGCATTGACGCTTCAAACCAGCGCCGCACAGACATGGTCGAGCAGCTCGATGCTCGTTTCCGCGACAAGTATGCTGATGTCAAGGTGCTTCCCGAAGCGACTATCAATACCGAGTCGCCCGCATGGGCGATAGACCGCCTGTCCATCCTTGCGCTGAAGATATGGCACATGCGCGAACAGGCAGAGCGTGCAGATGCAGATGCCGCACACACAGCCCGCGCTCGCGGCAAACTCGACATACTCCTGCAGCAGCGCGAGGATTTGACTGATGCTATCGACACTCTCCTCGACGACATCGCCGCCGGACGGAAATACATGAAGGTCTATATGCAGATGAAGCTGTACAACGACCCCTCTACCAACCCGGTGCTTTATGGCAAAAAGTGACGGCACGCGCACCACGCTTGTTACGCGGTTCTCTGCGCTGGGCGATGTGGCGATGACGTTGCCGCTGCTTTATAATGTGGTGAGGTCAAACCCGCAGCGGCATTTTGTGATGCTGACACGGCCTCATGCCGCCGGCATATTCATCAATGCCCCGGACAATTTGGACGTAGTCGGTGTTGATATGGGCAAGTACGGCTCGCCCGCCGGCATAGTCAAGTTGTGCCGCCGCCTGTCTGTGCAGTATGACATAGACACATACGCCGACTTGCATGACGTGCTGCGAACCAAGATAATGCGCCTTGTCTTTCGGCTGAAAGGTGTCAAGACAGCCCACATAGACAAGCATCGCAAGGCCAGGCGTGCGCTTACACGCCCGAATGACAAGAACCTCGTTCCTCTCACACCGGTAAGCGTGCTTTATGCGGATGTGTTTTCACGCCTGGGAATTTGCCGCGACAAGTCGTTTGTCTCGCTTTTCGGCGCGGATGATGCGCCGGCGGGGATGATTGCTCCCATAGTAGGCGAGGGTGTAGAAAAGCAGCCTGACGAGGTGTGGATAGCCATTGCTCCCTTTGCGCGTCACCCCGGGAAGGTCTATCCGCTGGAGCATACGCACAAGGTCGTGGAGCATTTCGCTGCCGAGCCATCTGTGCGCTTGTTCCTTATGGGGGCGGGCGCGGAAGAACAGGCTGTCTTGGATGAGTGGTGTGCCGGCCGTGACAACATCACGAATGTTGCAGCCAAAAAGGCCGGTATCGCAGCCGAGATTGCACTGTTGAGCCATTGCGACGTGCTGCTGTCGATGGATTCAGCTAATATGCACCTTGCCTCGCTTGTTGGCTGCCCGGTGGTTTCCATCTGGGGCGCAACGCACCCGTACACAGGTTTTTACGGCCGCTGCCAGCCGGAGGACAATGCCGTGCAGCTTGCATTGCCATGCCGCCCTTGTTCCATATACGGCAACCGTCCGTGCCGTCGCGGCGACTACCTGTGCCTGAACGGGCTCAGCCCCGAGGTGGTCATAGCACGCATAAACCGCGTGTGTGCCATGGCTCATTGACACAATGTGAGGCCGCAGTTTGCCGACACGCAAATTATTGCTATTTTTGCATTGCCGTATGCGCACAGCACAGCCAGTGCGTGTACGCCCGATTACCATATACACACTGACACGATGACAAATCAGCGAAAACAGATATTGCCGCGAGTGCCGCGCCGCCTGTCGGCGTTGGTGCTTGCCGGGTGTTTTTTCATCCCCGGCATCTCGGCACGTGACATGGCAGCGAGGGTGCTGCCGATACCAGACGGGTATTACAGCCGCGCATCTTTGATGGATGCCGGTGACAACCCTCTCGGCACGATAGACCAGCTGTCCCGGTTTGAGACGCTTTCCGGCCTTGGGGCGGAGCTGATGCTCGCCAAGGCATACTACCGTATGGGCGATGCCCGCTGCGTGCCGATACTGCGCGACTTCATAGCCTCCAACCCTGCATCGGAGCAGGTGCAGACGGCGCGTATGCTGCTGGGGGACTTCTATTTCTTCAGCCACGATTTCGCCAATGCCGTAACGGTGTATGAAGACCTCGACGTGGAATGGCTTAGCAAGCCTGATGCCGCTACCTATTCATACCGCAAGGCGTTTTCGCTCATCAAAACTGGTCATTTCAACCGTGCAGTCCCGCTGTTGTCGCGTTTGCGCGACAACAGTACATACGGCCGCGCGGCGGTGTTCTACCTCGCATACATTGACTATGTGAACGGCGATTATGACAAGGCTTACGACGGATTTGCCGAGTCGCTCGAGATGGGCGGTTATGACAGCAGTTCATCATCTTCGGCCGGGTCGCGCAATATGCCACGGCGCGGCGAGTATATCCCCACGGGGCTGGAAGCCGGCTACTATATGCTTCAGATTGAGTTCATGCGCGGACAGTACGATACCGTGATTTCCGGCGGGACAGGGCTGCTGAAGAAAACCCCTGTGCCGGAACTTATTCCCGAGACTTGCCGCATTATGGGTGAAAGCTATTTCAAGCAGGGTGACCTTGACAACGCAGCAGAATACCTGAACCGCTATATCGAGGAGACACAGTCAGAACCTACGGCATCTGCTATCTATACGCTCGGTGTGATAGACTATGAGAACGGCGACTATGAGAGTGCAGCCGAGCGTTTTGGCCAGATAGGCGAGGAGTATGAGGACATCTCACAAAGCGCGTACCTCTACATGGGGCAGTGCGCCATACGCCAGAACGAGCCTGACCTCGCCGCTATTGCGTTCCGCAAGGCGTATCAGATGAACTACGACCCCAAAGTCGCGGAAACAGCCCTGTACAACTACATAGCCTCTGTGACACGCGGCGGCAAAGTGCCTTTTGCCTCCTCGGTGTCGCTGATGCAGGAATTTGTTGACAATTACCCTGACTCGAAATATGCTCCCGAGATAGAACAGTACATGGCGGTGGCATACTACAATGAGAAGGACTATGCCAACGCCCTGAAAAGCATAAACCGCATTTCACGCCCCGATGCCAAGGTGCTTGCCGCCAAGCAGAAGATACTCTTTGAGTATGGTGTGCGTGAGATGTCAAACGGCAACGCTGAAGGGGCTGAAGAGTATCTGTCGGAAGCCATGACGCTGTCGCGTTTCGATGCCAAGACAGGTTCGCAGACGGCGTTGTGGCTGGGCGATGCCCTGTATGCGCAGCGCAAGTACGGCGAGGCGGAGAAGGCATACGCACAGTATTTGCGCAATGACAAGGGCGGCGACAACTCTACGCTCGGCCTGTACAATATGGCGTACTCGCTGTATATGCAGGACAAGTTCAGCAGTGCGCTTGCCTATTTCGACGATGCACTGTCAGGCAAGCCGAAACTGCCCTCAAACCTTTCCACCGATGCGCTGGTGCGCAAGGCTGACTGCCTGTACTATCTGGGTCGCCTCAATTCAGCCGCCGATGTCTATTCGCAGGCCATGAAGGCAGGTGCTGCCGCTGCCGACTATGCTGCGATGCGCCGTGCCGTGATTGCCGGTGTCAACGGCGACAACGCCACAAAGGCGCGTTTGCTCGGCGAGATGATGGAGACATTCCCCAACTCCAAGTGGATTTCCACTGCAATGCTCGAACAGGCTCTCGCCTATATGGAAACCGAGGACACCGACAAGGCCATAAAGACGCTTAACAACCTGTCGCGCAAGTTCCCGAACAGCCCGGAGACACGCACTGCGATGCTGCAGATGGCGTTGCTGTACAGCAAGCAGGGCAATGAGACGGCTGCTGACGAGGCATACAAGTCTGTTATATCGAAATGGCCGTCGAGCGAGGAGGCGCAGACAGCCAGCGACGAGCTGCGCCGCATTTATGCTTCGCGAGGCGAACTGTCACAGCTGGCGGATTTCCTGCGTCGTGTACCTGGCGCGCCGCAGCTTGACAGCAGCGAGGTAGAGCAGCTGACATACGATGCTGCCGCTTCTGAATACGCTGCCGGCGGCAGCGACCGCAAACTGGTGCAGTATGTACAGAGTTATCCCGACGGCAAGTATGTGGCACAGGCTTTGCGCGACATTGCAGAATACCAGTTCACTGACGAGAACCGTCCCGATGATGCGCTGCAGACTATCGAGACACTGCTAAAAAAACGCCCGTATGCACAGCAAGTGCCGGGAGCGTTGTTGCTGAAAGCGCAGATACTCGAGGAGGCTTACCCGAACCGTACCGATGAGATATTGAGTACATACCGTGAGGTCGAGAAACGCGGCGGCTCGGCTTATTCCGCATACGCCTGGGCCGGGATAATGCGTCATACCGCAGATGCTGCCGAGCGGCTGGAGTCTGCCCGCAAGGTGCGCGAGGCCGGCGGCCTCGACAGTGACATCCTCGACGAGGCAAGGTATTACGAGGCAGCGGGGCTGCTTGCTGAGGGTTCTGACGTGCAGGAAGCTGTGTCAACGCTCAAATCATTGGCTGAATCGCCGCAGTCGCTTCCGGGGTCGCGTGCCGCAGTCGCACTGGGCGAGTACTACCTCGGAGCAAAACAGTACAAGAAGGCGATTGAGGTGTTGTCGGCGTTTACCGATTCCGGTACGCCGCATGAGTACTGGCTTGCGCGTGGATACATCGCGCTTGCCGACGCTTACCGTGCATCGGGCAAGAAGCAGCTCGCACTGGAATACATACGCAGCCTGAAGGACAATTACCCCGGCGATGACCAAGACATTGCCGAAATGATCAACAAACGACTCAAATCATGGAAATAGACAACAGCATAAAATCATTGGCGGCGGCTTTGCTGCTCGCAGCTGGTGTGCAGGCGGCTTCCGCACAGGACAACTCATTGCGCGGCAGTGTGGTTGTTGACGGCAAATATCTCCCGGACGTGATACGACAGGATCGCATAAACACCCTTCCGCGCATTTACTCGTTCCCGCTTAACGCGGCTGCACTTTCATACGAGCAGCGCGGCGTGACCACCCCCTTTGCCCCCTCGTTCACCGCCTTGCCCAACCGTGGCTGGCAGACCACACGCACAGTGCGCGACTACAAGGGGTATCTCGACATTCAGGCCGGCTCATGGCTGAATTCGACCATTTCCGCCGGCTACCGCATATTGAATACCGAGAATGACATTCTGGGCGTATGGCTGCAGCACAACTCCTCGTCGCTCTTCAAGCCCGAAATGTCAGAATATGCATCGGATGTCCGCAAGAAGAACTATGATGAGGTGATAGGGGCTTACTATGCTCATACGTTTGCCGATGCCGGCCGGTTTGACGCCAGCCTGGACTATCATCTCGGCTATTTCAACTACTACGGCTATTATGCTCCGTTGGAGGAACAACGTCTCGGCTTTGATGCCCCCACGCAGACTGTCAACGACATTGCGGCTCGGATAGGGTGGAGGTCTTTGTCCGACAGTCCGCTACAGTATGATGCCGCGTTGAAGATGCGTTATTTCGGCTATCGCAGCCTGTACTTGCCGCAGCGCGTGGAGAGCGCAGAGACTGAAATGTACACTCTGTCGAGCATGCAGGGCCAGCGCGAGACGCACGCGATGCTCGAAGGCGGCATTTCATACGACTTCGACTCCTCGTCAACTCTCGGCATACGGCTGAACGGCGATGTGCTGGGGTATGATTCGCCTGAATGGAGCAGGATTGCCGGTGACGGCTATGGCGACATCCGCCTTGCTCCGTTCTACCGTTTTCAGCGCGGCAACCTGAATATCAATCTCGGTGCAAAACTCGACTTTACCTTCGGCGCTGGTCCTGAACTCGACCGTTACAGTGCATTCCATATAGCACCAGACGTGCGTCTGGATTTCAAGGCTGGCATTGCCGGCCTTTACCTCCATGTAGGTGGCGGAACGCTCCTGAACACGCTTGCTGCGCAGGGTACGGCTGACTATTACGGTCTCCCCGGACTGCTCACCACAAGCCCTGTCCACATGCCGATTGACGGCAAGGCTGGCATCAATTTTGGCCCGTTTGCCGGCATTACCGCCGGTGTTTCGTTTGCATACAAGTACCTGCGCCATCAACCGTTTGCCGGACTGTACACTATGTATCTGAACACTCCTGCAGCTCTCGCGGAGCCGGGCGTTTGCTACATGCCGCTCGACCCAGCCGGCACTGACGTGAAAGGCTGGGGCATTCAGGCTAATGTAAACTATGACCTTTCTGACATTGTCAACATTGGCGTGGAGGGTTCGTATCAGCCGCAGGACGGCAGTGCCGGGTATTACAACGGCATAGACCGCCCCCGCTGGCTGTTGACGGCCTCTGCGTCGGTCGCTCCTGTCAAGCCTCTGCGTATAGGCGTGGAATACAATTACCGTGGTGTACGCAATGTATATTGCCCTACGCAGATGCAGCAGAACGACCCCAATGTCATAATCGGTGGCGAGGGCGCGGAGACCGGAGTACGCGCAATGCGGCTGCCCGACATCACCAACCTGTCGGCGCGTGTGTCGTATGCAGTTACGCCTGCCGTTACGCTTAGTGTGCAGGCAGACAACATCTTAAATCATCACAATACACTTTTGCCAGATGTCAAGAGTCAGGGTATCAGTGTGTTGGGAGGCGTGTCTGTGACATTCTGACGTTGGTGGCATGATAATTGCCGCCAGCGCAATTGTATGTTTATTTTTCCGTCCCGAATTTAGGGACGGAAAAAAGAAATCAGAACAAGTGGAAACTCTTACATTACAATACCTCAACGAGGATGACCGGGCATACGGTCTGGCTGGAATGGCGTTGTCGGCGGTTGCCCTTGACGCATCAGACCTCATATCCTCAATATCTCTTGACAGCGAGGACAATATGGTTTTGTTTTCAGACGGCTATTATTTCATCGGGTCGCCGTCTGTCTCTCCCAAGGCGACTTGGGGCAGCATGGTGCGCAATTTCCAGATTACATCAGCAATGGTTGTGGCCAACCTGTTTGCGCGTTCATTGGTGCGCATGAAGACTGCAGTGCCTCATGATTTGCTGAACACTCTCCATGACGAGATAATCCGCGAGGGACGAGAGACGTGCGACCTTGAGGATGATGAGGCGGAGGAAGTATACAGCAAAGCTCTGACGTACAACCGCCAGATTTTCGGCAACACGCGGCTGCATCCTGCCATAGCCAAGTTTGCCGGCGCAATATCATGCCGCCGGACGCTTTCGGCGCAGGAGATACTCGACGAGTTGAGCCAGTTGGGGATTACCGCGCGGTGATGCCGAGGAATATCTCGTTGAGCGAGGGCAGGTGTTCCTCAAACCGGATTATGTCACCCTGCATTGACACCGTCTTGAGCAGTTCAGCATTGCGGATGCCTGGTTTCAGTGTCACGCGGTAGGTGAAGCCCCTTTGCGCATGGGCATCGCTCCAAGGGCTTACGCTCTCGATTATGCCGCTGTCATGCAGGAGAGGCAGGTGTAGTTCACTGCGAGTGGAAATGATGAGCGAGCCGTCACGGTATCGCTCTTTTATTTCTGTCAGGTCGCCGTCGAGCATGATATGCCCCCGGTCTATCATCGCTATGCGGTTGCACATACGCTCTACGGCCTCCATGTTGTGCGACGACAGTATTATGGTTGTACCCTTGCGGTTCAGCCGCTCTATAAGCTGCCGCAGCAGTTCACCGTTTATGGGGTCGAAGCCCGAGAATGGCTCGTCGAGCATCACCACCTGCGGCTCGTGAACCAGCGTAGCGATAATCTGCACTTTTTGCTGGTTTCCCTTTGACAGTTCCTTTATTCGCCTCCGCTTGTCGCCGGCGAGGTTGAACAGTTCGAGATATTCATCCATCACTTCGCGCAGCCGTCGGCGGTCGCCCCCTTTCAGCATGCCGAAATACATTATTTGTTCCTCAATGCGCATACGGTCATACAGCCCTCGCTCTTCGGGCATATATCCTATCAGTGGGGAGGTCGTCTCCATGGATACCGGCAGCCCGAGTATCGATACAGTGCCGGTATCGGCGACGAGGATATTATTGATGATGCGCAGCAGGGTAGTCTTGCCGGCGCCGTTGGGACCGAGCAGTCCGCAGATGCAGCCACGCGGTATGGAGAGCGACACGTTGTCGAGAGCGCGGTTTGTGGGGCTTGCTTCACCTGCCGAGACGAAATTCTTGGTCAGTCCTTCTGCGCATATCGCAGGCGTATTGTCATTGAGTTCGGTCATTTAGAGTATTGTTTTCGGGAGAGTTTATGTTGCGGATATTATACGGTCGCCTATGTTGCGTGCCACCTGCGACCGCATTGCCATGAGGTCAAACAATTCCTGTTGAATCCGTGACTCGGTGTCGGTTTCACCGGCGGCAGATGCTTCGGCCAGCTGCTTGCGAAGGTCTTGTTGCCGCTGCTGGAGTATTGAGTCTTTCCATTCGTCCAGGGCTCGCGGTATAAGTTCCCCGAGTCTCTCGGATTCGTCTGCCACGTGCGCTCCGTTACGGCTGTATACGCGGCTGAGTTGATATTTGGCTGTAAGCAGTCGGGTTGAGGTGGTTCGCACGTCGTTGTTCTCGGCACTTGCCAGCTGTTGTCCGGGCCATATCATGGCAAATTCGGCCAGGTCGGCATTGCGCCTTTCCGCAATGGCCTGTTCCAGCCGTTGCTCTTCGCTTTGCATATCGGCAAGCGACAGCTGCATAGCAGACAGTTCGGCGTACCGGTTGTTTCTAACCTGTTCATATTCCGGCTCTTTTGACGCAGCAAATTCGGCAAAGGCCTCATTGAACGAGGCGGAGAGCCGGTCGAGTTCTTCAAACACCTTGCGGTAAGCCTCGACAGAAAAAGTCATGTTGTCCTCGCTGAGCTCGTTGCGGACATATTGGTTGATGTTCATCTGCACAGGCTCGCCGTTGCTGTCGATGCCTTCGCAGAAATACAGCATGCCGTAGCGCACGCAGTACCGCAGCACTTCTTCCTCGCATTTTTGCAGCCTTCTGTCCAGCGGCGTAAGCTTGCGCTTCCCGGTTGTTGAGGGGGCAGTTGTTTGGGCAGGCTGTGCGGTTTGTCCCTGTGCTGCCGGTTGCGTATTTGAGGGCGGCGTGTCTGTTGTGCCAATGGCAGTGTATGATCGTGCGCGAGAGGCATTGCTTACTGCTTTTTCTCGTGCACGGCGTGTCTCGACGGCAATCACTGATTCTTCCACGCCGAGCAGTCGTGAACATTCCCCGATATATACATTGCGGGCTATGTTGTCCGGTATGCACGCGAGCGACTCGACTATTGAGTGTATTGCCGCTGACCGCTGTTGCGGGTCGTTGCCGCTCGCGTCGAGCAGCACCTTGGTCTTGAAGCGGATGATGTCGGTCTCGTTGTCTGCTATGTATTGTCGGAACTCGTCAGGGGTGTGAGCCTTGGCGAATGAATCCGGGTCATGGCCGTCAGGCAGCAGCAGTACCTTGACGTTGAGCCGATGCGACAGCAGCATGTCTATGCCGCGCAGGGCGGCGTGGATGCCGGCGTTGTCGCCGTCGTATATCAGCGTGACGTTTGACGTGAACCGGTGTATCATGGCTATCTGCCCATCGGTAAGGGCGGTGCCGGACGAGGCCACGACATTCTGTAGTCCGGACTGCCACATCCCTATGACATCCATGTATCCCTCTACGAGGAAACATTTGTCTTCGCGGACTATCGAGTTTTTAGCCTGGTATATGCCGTACAGCTCGTTGCTCTTCTTGTATATCTCTGATTCGGGCGAGTTTATGTATTTCGCCTTGTCGCCTTTCAGCGTGCGTCCGCCGAAAGCCACTACCTTGCCTGACGTAGTGAACACAGGGAATATCACGCGCCCACGGAAACGGTCGTATATGCGCTCGTCCTGCGATTTGCCGAGCACTCCGAGTTTCACCAGGATCTCCTGGTCGTACCCGGCATTGCGGGCTGCTGAGGCAAGAGCATTGCCGCGGTCGATTGCATATCCCAGGTGGAAAGCTCGTATTGCCTCGTCGGTCAGTCCTCTCTGGTAGAAATATTGCAGGCCTACGTCTTTTCCCTCATCGGTCTCTGTAAGGTTTGCCGACATCTGTTCCATCGCCCATTTGTTGGCTGTGAACATTGAGTCGCGCTCATTCTGAAGGTCGCGTTCCTCGTCTGACAATTCTCGCTCATGCACTTCTATGCCGTATTTTGCCGCGAGCTGGAGCAGGGCGTCGTGGTATGATATGCCCTCTTTCTCCATGATGAAGTTGACAGGTGAGCCGCCTTTGTGGCATGAGAAGCAGTAGCAGAAATTGCGCCGCTTGTTGACGGAAAACGAGGGAGTGCGCTCGTTGTGGAACGGACACAGCCCCATGTAGTTTGAGCCGCGCCGGGTCAGATGCACATAATCGCTTACCACCTCGACGATGTCGGCGGCATCCTTTATGCGTTGGACTGTGGCTTTGTCTATCACCTCATGATCAGATGCGGCTGTTGTAGCCTATCGACACTAACGCCTGGCGCAGCAGCTGCCGCGTGTGGTCTGTGACGCTTACCAGCGGCAGACGCAGTATTTCTTGCGCCAATCCCAGATGTGCCAGGGCGCATTTTATGCCGGAGGGGTTGCCGTCAACGAACAGCAGCCGGAACACTTCGGCAAACTCGTGGTGCAGGCGGCGTGCTCCGTCCATATTCCCCGAAAGAGCCATGTGTACCATCTCCGAGAATTTTCGCGGACAGGCATTGCCGAGTACGGAAATTACACCTGACGCTCCAAGGCTTATTAGCGGGAAGGTGATGCCGTCGTCGCCGGAGATGACGTTGAAGCCCTTCGGGGCGTGCTTGATGATTTGCTCTATCTGAGTGAAATTGCCCGAGGCTTCCTTGACGGCGATGATGTTGTCGACCTCTGCAAGGCGCAGAGTGGTTTCTGCTGTCATGTTGACCCCGGTGCGCCCAGGTACGTTGTACAATATTACCGGCAGGGGAGAGGCGTTTGCTATTTCTGTGTAATGGCGGTATATGCCCTCTTGCTGGGGCTTGTTGTAGAAGGGAACTACTGACAGCACTGCCGCGTAGCCGTCCAAGTCGCGGCTTTTTATTTCGTGGCATACATTCGCTGTGCAGTTGCCTCCAATGCCTATGACCAGAGGAACGCGGCCGGCAGCATAATGGCGCACGGCATCGGACACACGCTCAATTTCGTCGTGCGTCATGGTGGCTGTCTCTCCTGTCGTGCCTTGTACGACGATGAAGTCTGCGCCTTCGTCGATGACATACTCAACAAGGCGTTTCAGAGCCTCATAATCAACGCTTTTGTCTGCTTGAAACGGGGTGACGAGTGCCACACCCATTCCCTTGGGTTGGAAGTAGACCATATAGGATTGTTTTCTATGTCACAAAAGTAGGAAAAAAACACGATACCGCCAAGTGCAGATGCCGTGCTTTTGCTGTGCTCCGGTTGTGTGGGTTATTTTCTAGAGGACGCAATCGCATCCTCGTATATCCCCATAAGCCGCTTGTAATGGCTCTCGGGCGAGAAGTTTTCCATGGCGAATGCGCGGCAGTTCTCTCGCATGGCGGCATACTCGCCTTGTGGCATGTTCCATGCGGCCTCCATGCAGCGGGCGAGAGCGTCAGCGTCTCCGACATCTATGAGCCATCCGGTCTTGCCCGGCACAATTATTTCCGGTATTCCGCCTATTCGGGTGCCTATCGCCGGCCTGGCAAGCATGTTTGCCTCGATTACAGACATAGGGTTGTTGTCCATGCTTTCCGAAGGGACGAGAACGGCTTTCGCTTGCCCGATAGCTTTTGTGAGCGGCTCTCCGTTCAAAAAGCCTAACGCTTCCACATTTGAAGGTGCGTGTTGCTGTATGTATTCTCTCATTTCCCCTGTTCCGGCAATCTTTATTTTTACTGAAGATGCCTGTTTTGCTGCTTCCAAAATGGTTCTCACTCCCTTTTCTTTTGTGACCCTCCCGAAATACAGCAGGTAGTCTTCTGTTTCCTTTACTATGCCAGATATTGGGGTGAAATTGTGCAGAATCAAACCTTTTGAACTGAAATGGGGACGGTGTATGCTTATGATGCGTTGGTATTCTCTGCTGAGGAAGATGTATCGTGAGATGTATTTGTCGTAATTGAACAGGAAATCCTTGTGTATCATTTCCAGCATGCTGAATAGGCTGATTGCGGCATTGTTGTCGCAGCATCGGTGTTTGATGCAGTTCAGAAACAATCTTTTGCGGCAGTTCTCGCAATTCTTTCCGTATTTCATCCAGTCAGGCGTAGGACAGGCCATGCGACAGTCGTGCAAGGTCCATACTACCGGTACGCCATGTTTGGCAAACACTGGCAGGATGGCCATTGACAGGCCGTTGAAGATGTTGTGCAGGTGTGCGATGTCTGGTTTTGTGTCCGACAGAAGCTGATCTAGCTTGCGGGCGGCATCGCTGTTGTGGAAAAATCTCGGTATAGCTTTGATTTTTCCTGTGATGCTCTGCTCTCGTATTTCAGGTGCGTCAGCAAAGTATCTGTCGTATTCAGACGGCAGGTTCTTGTGGTAATGCGTGCAGAACGGTATGACCACATGCCCATGGGATGACAGCAAATCCATGGTATTGAAGAACACCCTTTCTGCACCACCCCGCAGGTAATGGTACTTGTTGACTTGTAGAACCTTCATATAGTTTGATTGTCGGATAATCGGATAACCTGAATATAACTACATTACTAACGATGTAGGCATGCCTTTATTTTGTGCCTGTGCATAATTGGCGGTGGGGTTCTGTGTGCATGAAGGCTCTCCACGGCATGCGGTCGTGGAGAGCCTTGCTATGCTTGTTCAGGTGGAATGTCAACCTGAATGGGGTGTCAGGCGTTCTTTGCCTTGTCTACGATAGCCTTGAAAGCCTCGGGGTTGTTGACTGCGAGATCCGCGAGGACTTTGCGGTTGATCTCGATACCTGCTTTGTGAATCAGGCCCATGAGCTTGGAATATGAGAGATCCTGCAGGCGTGCGGCAGCATTGATACGCTGTATCCACAGTGCGCGGAAGTTGCGTTTCTTCTGCTTGCGGTCACGGTAGGCGTAGGTCAGACCTTTTTCCCATGTGTTCTTGGCGACGGTCCATACGTTGCGGCGGCTTCCGTAGTAGCCGCGTGTGAGTTTCAGTATTTTCTTTCTTTTGGCACGTGATGCAACGTGGTTGACTGATCTTGGCATTTCTTTTTCGATTTTTTGGATGTGAGCGGCAGTGTGAAGATTGCTCTTGGTGTGCTCCGCATCCGGTTAATAAAAATTGAGATGAGATTGAATTTTGTTGTCAGGCGTTATGCCGCTGTGCTTACTTGAGGGCGAGCAGTTCGCGAACAGCCTTGATGTTGGCACTTTCTACCAGTCCTGTGTGGTCGAGGTTGCGCTTGCGCTTCTTCGACTTCTTGGTCAGGATGTGGCTGTGGTAGGCATGCTTTCTTTTGATTTTGCCCGTTCCAGTAAGGGCGAAACGCTTCTTGCTGGCGGCATTGGTCTTAACCTTTGGCATTGTTGTGAAGAAAATTTAGTTGTTTGTAATTCACCTCGGCACTGGGTGCCTACGGTCTCTGTTAATTTTATTCTCGTGTGGAATTGTTTTCTGTTGCTGGTTTGTCGCTGTCCTCTTTCTTTTCGGGTCGGGGGGCTTTCTCCTTCTTGGATGCCTGAGCCTTGACGGGCGAGAGCATGATGGTCATGCGCTTGCCCTCGAGTACGGGCATCATCTCCACCTTGCCGTATTCCTCGAGGTCGTTGGCAAAGCGCAGAAGGAGTATTTCTCCTTGTTCCTTGAAGAGGATGGAACGTCCGCGGAAGAACACGTATGCCTTGACTTTCGACCCCTCGGAGAGGAATCCCTTGGCGTGTTTCAGCTTGAAGTTGTAGTCATGGTCGTCAGTCTGCGGACCGAAGCGTATTTCCTTGACAACGACCTTGGCAGCCTTCTGCTTCTGTTCCTTCTGGCGTTTTTTCTGCTGATAGAGAAATTTCTGGTAGTCCAGGATGCGGCATACGGGCGGGTCTGCCGTGGGGGAAATCTCAATCAGGTCGAGTTCCTGCTCGCGGGCAATGCGCAAGGCCTTGTCTATCGGGTAAATGCCTTGCTCCACATTGTCGCCCACGAGACGCACCTCACGTGCACGGATATGCTCGTTGGTTGCATACGGGTCTTTGTTGTTCCGGTCGCCCGGTCGCGGACGCTGTCCGGGACGAGGGCGTGAGCCGCCCGGTCGCCGTGGTCCGTTGAATTGGGGTTTTTTCTCCATTCAGTAGCTTCTGGATGTGTTTGTTGTTATCTTGTTTTTAGTTGTTTCTTTTCAGTCTGTCATGGCGGCAACTTCTGCGTTGATAAGGTCGGCAAACGACTGTATTGTCATCGCGCCCTTGTCGCCCTCGCCCTGGCGGCGCACTGCCACGAGGCCTTCGGCGGCTTCTTTCTCGCCAACAACGAGCAGGTATGGTATCTTCTTGAGCTCGTTGTCGCGTATCTTCTTGCCAATCTTCTCGTTGCGGTCGTCTACCATGGCACGCACGTCTGCCTGGTCGAGCTGCTTGCGCACCTCGTAGGCATAGTCGTTGTATTTTTCCGAAATGGGGAGGATGACTGCCTGTTCGGGTATGAGCCACAGCGGCAGCTTGCCGGCGGTATGCTCCAGCAGCACGGCCACGAAACGTTCCATCGAGCCGAATGGGGCGCGGTGTATCATGACCGGACGGTGCTTCTGGTTGTCAGAGCCGGTATATTCCAGCCCGAAGCGTTCCGGCAGGTTGTAGTCCACCTGGATTGTGCCGAGCTGCCAGCGGCGGCCGATTGCGTCGCGTACCATGAAGTCGAGTTTCGGCCCATAAAAGGCAGCCTCGCCAGTCTCGGTGCGGGCGTTGAGCCCCTTTTCGGCACAGGCCTCTATGATAGCCTGTTCCGCCAGGTGCCAGTTCTCGTCGCTGCCGATGTATTTTGTCTTGTTGTTCGGGTCGCGCAGCGAAATCTGTGCCTCGTAGTTGTCAAACTTGAGAGCCTTGAAGATGTAGAGGATTATGTCCATCACCTTTAGGAACTCGTCTTTGATCTGGTTGGGGGCGCAGAATATGTGCGCGTCGTCCTGCGTAAATCCGCGCACGCGGGTCAGTCCGTGCAGCTCGCCGCTCTTTTCGTGACGGTGTACAAGACCCAGCTCGCCTATTCTCATGGGGAGATCACGGTACGAGCGGGGCTCGGATTTATAAACCAGCATACCGCCGGGACAGTTCATGGGCTTTACGGCAAATTCCGTTCCGTCGATGACGGTGGTGTACATATTCTGCTTGTAGTGATCCCAGTGGCCGGAGGTCTTGTAAAGCTCGACCGTGCCGACGCAGGGCGTGAGCACGTGCTGATAGCCCAGCTTGAGCTCCTTGTCGCGGATATAGTTTTCCAGAATGCGCCAGACCGTGTAGCCCTTGGGCAGGAACATCGGAAGGCCCCGGCCGACCAGCTCGTCGGTCATGAACAGGCCCAGCTCGCGGCCGAGCTTGCGGTGGTCGCGCAGCTTGGCCTCCTCGAGCTTGGCAAGGT
>URTA01000039.1 GCA_900550645.1 uncultured Porphyromonadaceae bacterium | reverse complement strand
AATCAGCCCTTTTTCCTTGCCGCCTCCCTGAAATGTTTAGCGGACAGTAATAATTTCCATTACCCGGGGCATATCACCCGGCGCAGCAAGACGCATTTCCATGCCGCGAATTTAGCCATTTCCGCGCAATTTCCGTTGCGGCAATACCGAAACATCGCTATTCCGCCGTTCCCTTTTACCGCAAAGTGGGTATTGCCCGGGGAGGGCAGCGGCGGTAATTTTGCAACCGAAAAACACGAAAAGCACACACAGCACAATGAAGAGAAGAATTATATGGTCAGCCTTGGCGTTGGCAGCGGCGTTGCCTTTGGCAGCTGCGCAGACAGGCTTGCGGCTCACGCTTGCCGACGGCTCGCAGCCGACCTACATACTTGACGAGAAACCGACGGTGACATTCGAGGGCGAGAACGTACTCATCTCCACTCCTGACGCGGAAACCGCATATCCGCGTGCGCAGGTCGTTTCATTCACATTCGCAGACGACACCTCGGTCGCCAACCTGCCTGTCGAAAGCCAGTCCATATTGCGCTATACAGGCAAAACAGCAGAAGCCGAAGGACAGGCAATACGGGTCTATGACCTCGGCGGCAGGGAAGTCCGCTCTGCAAACGACAGTGCCTCGCTGGAGGGACTTGCCGCAGGGATATATGCCGTCACAGCGGGCAAACAGAGCATCAAAATAATAATCAGATAACACACAGACTACTATGAAAAGACATATACTCGCCGCAGCTGCGGCACTCGCTTTCGCAACAGCATCATACGCGCAGGACGATGTGCTGCGCATCACTTTCAACGACGGCTCTTCGCAGACATTCAGCATCGCCGAAATCAAGGAGATGACATTCGAGGACGCGCAGTCCAACGCGGCTGACAGCTATGCCGGCTCTTACTCTGGCATAAATACCGTGGTCGTTGGCGGCAGCTTCACTTACACATCTGCGGAAACGACATACACGGTGACTGCGGCCGACGACGGCACACTCACCCTCAACATGCCGCAATACATACTCAAAGAGACGGTGATGGGCAACCTCACGCTGGGCGCATACACCATCAGCGGCATCGCATACGACGAGGAGAAGGGTGCATACTACCGGCGCTACGACACCGACGGCCTAAAGCTGCATTTCACCGCCGAGAAAGACGGCAACGTCAGCATCGACAAGGACTACAGCTTTGTGGAAACGAGCGAAGTGACCATAGAAAAGACCGGCGACGGGCTGAAAGTGACCAACAGCTTCGCCCTGAAGGGGATGCCGTTCCCGATTACAGCTACCTTTGACGGCAAGAAATGAGCAAAAGGATAAGGAATTTCATATTGGCAACCGTCACGCTGGGATGTATCACGATACTCCCGGCGTGTGACGGCTTGTTTGAGGGTGTCTACGACAAGCCTGGCGACAACTGCGGCGAGGCTGCAAGCGGCCAGCTGCACATAGACGCGACAGCGTGGGACGAATGGCACTACATAGACCTGCGCCGCGTGGAGACCGCAAATGCCGACAACCTGTGGCAGACGTTCAAAGTCCCCTCCGCCGATGGCGACGCTTATGCGGCACACCCCGACGCGGAAACAGCGGGCATATACACATACTGGTATGATGTGTACGGCGAGGGAATCTCGCGACATGAGTTCCGCAGTTTCCGGCAGACGGCACAGCAGGGCGAGCCGGAAGAATGGACCATAGCCGTGCACCGCGACAATGTGCGCACCAACGGCTGCGGCGTTCACGCCACCGGCTATGCGTCAATCGACCAGCTGCCGGCAAGCCGCAAGTATCTCGAGCAACTGTCATATACGCCCGACTCGTGGAATGAGACGGACGTATGGACGGTGCGCGACAAGATGCTGTCGGGAATAATCGGCTGCCAGGGGATCAGTGTCAACACGGTTCTCTCGTCATGGCTGACAGTGGAGATACCGCCGATGCCGCCGACGTACTCCATGGACAGCCGTGTGTATGTGCTGCGCCTCGGCGATGGGACATACGCTGCCCTGCAACTGACAGACTACATGAACAGCGAGGGAGTGAAGTGCCATCTGACAATAAATTACAAGTACCCATTGTGACAAGAACATACATACTTCTTACCGCCCTGTACCTGCCGCTGGCGTGTGCAGCACACGCCGCCACAGAGGACGAGACAACGACATACGCAGAGGTTGACTCGCTGGCTGCCGACGACTTCAGCCTCGGCGAAATCGTCGTCACCGGCACACGCATACCGAAACTGCTGAAAGACACCCCGGTGCAAACAAGGCTGATAACCCGCGCCGAGATCGAGAAAAGCGATGCTACCGACATCCGCGACCTGCTGCAACAGGAGATGCCTGGCGTTGAGTTCTCATACGCCATGAACCAGCAGATCCACCTCAATTTCGGGGGGTTCGGTGGGCAGGGTGTATTGTTTCTCGTTGACGGCGAGCGGCTTGCGGGCGAAACTATGGACGATGTGGACTTCAACCGGCTGCTGATGTCAAACGTGGAGCGCATCGAGATAGTGCGCGGTGCATCGAGCGCACTCTACGGCAGCAGCGCAGGGGGCGGTGTCATCAACATCATCACACGCACTGCCGACAAGCCGTGGTCAGTCAATGCCAACGCCCGCATAGGGAAGCATGCCGACCAGCGGTACGGCGTGACCGTGACCAACAGCAGCAGTGTGTTCGGCAACAGCTTTTCCGCCTCGTACAACCACACAGACAACTATGACGTGCACAACGCGCCCTCGCCGGCGACCCGAGTTATCAGCACCGTCTACGGCCAGACGGTTTGGGACTTCCGCGACCAAATAACGGTCAACCCGGCGGAGAGGCTGAAGATAACCGGGCGTGCCGGCTATTATTTCCGCCAGCTGCCCCGGACAAACGACGCTCCGGAGCGTTACCGCGACTATTCCGCCGGGCTGCGTGCCGTATGGCAGTTCTCAGATACGGACGACATCGACATAGCCTACTCGTTTGACCAGTACGACAAGTCAACGCTCTTCCGCCGCACCGGTCTCGACATACGGAGCTACAGCAATGTACAGAACAGTGTGCGCGGTGTCTACAACCACTATTTCGGCAGCTGCGGCACGCTGTCGGCCGGCGCAGACGTGATGCGCGACTATCTGCTGAACGACAAAATGGAGGGGAAGCACCGCTCGGAAATCAATGCAGATGCATTCGCCCAATATGACTGGACAGCCTCCGAACAATGGGAAGTCGTAGGCGCGTTGCGCTACGACTACTTCTCCGAGGGGCGGCTGTCACACCTCACTCCGAGGATTTCGGCACGCTACAAGCCGCTGTACAATGTCAACGTGCGCCTCGCATACGGCATGGGCTTCCGCGCCCCGACGCTCAAGGAGCGTTACTACGACTTTGACATGTCGGGAATATGGACGGTCAAGGGAAATCCTGCGCTGAAAGCCGAGACCGCCCACAACGTCAACCTGTCGGCCGACTATACGCACGGCAACTACAACCTGACGGCATCGGCATACTTCAACCATGTTGACAACAAGATTACCACCGGCCTCCCCTACTCCATGCCAGGCAGCAGCCAGCTTTATCTGGACTATGTCAACCTGGCCAACTACAACATATTCGGCTTCGAAGCGACCGCGCAAGCGGCATGGAGCAACGGGCTGTCGGCAAAGCTGTCATACGCATACACCTGCGAGCATGCGGGACGTGACAATAGCGGCAACACTGCCAACAACTCGTATATCCCGGCACGCCCCCACTCGCTGACGGCGCGTGTGCAGTGGCACAGGGACTTCTCAAGCATCTACAGCATCGACATTGCCCTCAACGGCAGGTTTCTCTCCGCAGTCACCAACCGCGAATATGCGGACTCCTACAACATCGCCGCCGGAACAGCCGACATAAGATACCCGGCATACACGCTTTGGAAACTGTCTGTGACGCAGTCAGTAACCAGCCACGTAAAAGTCACGCTGGCGATTGACAACCTGTTCAATTACACCCCCAAATACTATTACCTGAACGCGCCGCTGACCGATGGCATCAGCCTCTTGGCTGGCGTGAACATAAACCTAAACTGACAACGACATGAACAACCGCAAATGTTTCGGCAAGGCCGTAGCCTCATTCTTACTCGTACTCATGACCATGCCCCTGGGTCATGCACTGATGATACTCATGGAACACACCCTCTCTCCCGGCACACTCCACGTCTGCGCTTTCGTCATGGGCCTCGCGGGCTTTCTGCTGACCGTAGCCGGCGTGTTCGCCCGCCGCGACCTGACGCAGACGCTCATGGGTCTGTTCGGCGGGCTGCTTTTCTGGACTGGTTGGGTGGAATTCCTCTTCCAGTATTATGCCGACCGCTTCGGCATGATGCCATATACCGACCCGCTGACCGGCAAGGTGACGCAGCCGGAATACCTCATACTGCCGGCCTCCTTCGGCTTTCTGATGATGTTCCTGCTCCTCTACCTGTTCAGCATCCGCTCGGGCTGCAACTTCTTCAACTGGTGCCAACGCCGCTTGTTCGGCGGCCGCCGCGACAGCATTGTTGTGCGCCCGATGACACGCCACACCTCGATAGTCACCTTTATGGAGCTGAACCTGATGATGTGGGCGAGCTACGTGCTGCTCATGTTCTGCTATGACACGGAGTTTCTCGGCGACACACACCCGGTGACACTGGCAATAGCCGGAGGCTGCCTCGTCGGCGCGATGTTCATTTTTCTCAAACAGACACGCATACCCTCGTGGGGAGCAAACATACGCATGGCAATAGCCACGGTGATAGTGCTGTGGACGTTTGTCGAGGTACTGGGACACATAGGCCTGCTCAACGAGATATGGGTAAGCCCGCTCGAACATATCTGGGAAATGACCGCGCTGGCTATAATTTTTATAGTCCTGGGCGTTTACACATTGTGGAAAGGGCTGAAAAAGACTGACGCCAAGCAATGATGAGGATAAATCGGGGCTAACAGCATGAGGGTGTACCCAAACAGGCACACCCTCGTTTCTTCATATACGCAATAGACGGCTCTGTGTTGTGAAGCCTATGGCCATGCCACAAGATGTTTCGCCGTCACGGCTGATAGAGGAAACGTTTGATAGAACGCTTGGGCGTCTTCTCAAACTCTTCGAGGAATATCTTGAAGCGCGATACGCGGCAGTATGCCGGGACATCGTCGTTCAGGGTGCGGATGTTCTGCTCCATCACCCGCTCCAGCCCGGCAGTGTCGATGCCCTGGTCTGACGCGCTCTGGTAATCGGGATAGATGAGCGCAACGAGCTTCCCCTCCTCGTCGATGATGAGCGACTCACTCACGTATGGCATATTGTTCAGCTTCTGCTCTATCTCTTCGGGATAGATGTTCTGTCCGCTCGGGCCGAGAATCATGGTCTTGGAGCGGCCTTTGATGTATATAAACCCGTCCGCGTCTATAACAGCGCGGTCGCCGGTGTTCATCCAGCCGTCATCACGCGGCAGCACTTCGGCTGTAGCCCTATCGTTGCGGAAATAGCCGCGCATCACGTTGTCGCCCTTCACCCACAGGTCGCCGGGGACGTTCTCCGGGTCGTGCGAATCCACGCGCACCTGCATACGGTCAACTACCCGACCGCAGGAGCGGAAACGGTTCTCCGCAGGCGGTGCGTAAGAAATGAGCGGGCCGCACTCGGTCATGCCGTAGCCCACGGTATAGGGGAACTCAATGCGGCGCAGAAACTTCTCGACATCGGCGTTGAGGGCTGCGCCGCCGATGATGATCTGTCGCACCTCGCCGCCAAAGGCCTGCATCAGGCTCTCTTTAATTTTCGACAGCAGACGGTCGTCGAGATACGGCACTTTGAGCATCAGGCGCATCAGCGGCTTCTCGAGCAGCGGGAAGACCTTGTTGCGGATTATCTTCTCGAGAATCAGCGGCACGGTGATGATGAGTTTCGGCTTGACCTGCGCGAAAGCGTTCATTATCACCTTGGGCGACGGCAGCCGCGTCAGGAAAAAGCAATGGCAGCCTCGGCACAGCGGGTGCAGCATCTCGATGACCATTCCGTACATGTGAGCCAGCGGCAACATGTTCACTATGCCGTCGCCGGCGTGCAGGAAGTCGAGGTTCTCGAGGCAGAAGCGGATGTTGCTCATCAGCGAGCGGTAAGGCAGCTCCACGCCCTTTGACATGCCCGTAGACCCGGAGGTATAGTTTATCACCGCAGTCTCGTCGGGGTTGTCATGGTGGTACGACACGCTGTCTGCCGTAAACGAGTACGGGAACTTGCGGCCGAAATGCTCGTTCAAGCTGTTGCGCACCTCCGCCAGACGGCTGTTGTTGCAATAAGGTACACCGTATTCGGAAATGAATATGGCAGCCTCAAGCCCCTTCATGGCCCCCTCGTCAAGGTTTTCCCATATCGCGGCATCGACAAACAGCAGCTTTGCGCCGGAGTGTTCCACCAGGTGGTGAATGGTCTCTGGCTTGAACTCGTGCAATATCGGCACTGCCACATATCCGCCTGTCAGGCACGCGAGGAACACGACTGCCCAGTTGGCGGAGTTCTTGCCGCAAATGGCTATGCGGTCGCCGCGCTTCAGCCCGCCGGCCTCGAACATGATGTGAAGCTTCTCGATGAGTTCAGCCACATCCTTGTAGCGGTGGTTGATGCCGCCCAGGTCGGAAAGGGCCATCTGCTCCCAGTTCCGCTTTATGGACTTCTCTATGTATTGGTTCAGCGACGGCTGGCTGGTTTTCTTTTCTTCCATAATGCATGTATTACTTGGCTGGCAAAAGTTTTTCGAGGCGGGCGTCAAGCTGTTTGGCAGATTCGCCGCGAGACACGATTACGCCGTCGGGAGAGATGAGGATATGGTGCGGTATTCCGGCAATGCCGTAGATGTCATACGGTATGCGCTTGGCGTTGTACATCACCGCCCAGGGTATCTGCTTCTTCTCGACCATGGCGCGTGTGTCAGCCTCCTCGTCGCGCACAGCCACACCTATCAGCTGCAAGCCGCGTGAGGCGTACTTGTCATTCAGTTCCTTCAACTGCGGCAACTCCTTGATGCAATACGGACACCACGAAGCCCAGAAATCGACAAGCACATACTTGCCAGGGGTTATCATCTCGCTCAGCCGTACCGTCTTGCCGCCGGGCTGCACAGCAGCGAAATCGACATAACGGCTGCCCAGGGCGGTCTGCTTGCGCAGCGCGGCAGACTTTATCCCCTTGTCCTTGCGTTTGGAGTCGCGTATGGACTGCGGCGCGACCTTCAACAGGCTGTCAATGGCATCAGCGTCAGCAAAGCGTATCCAGCTGTTGACAGCATAGAGGCCCAGCGCGTTGTCCTTGTTCTCATTGTACTTCTCGAGCGCGAAAGCGGTATACAGTCCCAGGTCGTCGAGGTTGTCAACAGAATCCATCTGCTGTACCATGCGCGAGAAAGCGTCATTGACAGGAGTGCCTGTGGCAGTCTCGCTGCCGGCACGCACCACCGCCTCGCCGCCCTCGGCTACGTAGAACGCCTTGACACGTCCGTCCACCATAAGCTGCGTAAGCACCTCCGCGTCAGCCGGCACAGCCAGCGACACCTTGCCTCCGGCGAAAACGCCCTTGATCAGCGTTACCGAGTCGTCGTAGGTCACTACAGCCAGCTCCGTGCCGTCAGCCACGTCGGGCATTTCCACGGTCAAACGGTTCTCCTGACGCGAGCAGGAAGCAATAGCGAGGACACTCGCCGCGCACAAAGACGCTATACGGAATATCTGTTTCTTCATGTCAAATTTCGGTTTTATGTATCATATCAACACGCAAATATACTCATTTTCCGCCAAATGCCCAAACCGCAGCCCGTCCTGCCACATGAAATATTACGAGCCGATGTAGCCCAGCTGCCAGCAAATGCAAAAGGTTGCCGAAAGGACTGCTGTCCTCGGCAACCTGATGAAGTTTATCTCTACTTAGCCTATGCCTGTATCATTGCCACTGATGTCATTGCCACATCGTGGCCATTGTTGACAGATCCCTGCCGGTAATGTTGCCCTCCATGTAAATGTACACCAGGCTTCCGCGACCGCCGATGCCTACTACCACCTTGTGGTACACATAGTTTTTGTCAGCGTTACCATAGATGACGATATTGGCGCGGTTGGTAGTCATAGAAAGAGCCACATCCAGCCCCTCTGCCGCCTTACGGAACACCTTTCGACCCTCTTCCCAGTATGCCCCGTCGTTCAGGACAACCATTTGCAGTTTCGTGAGGTCTTTGGGCAATATCACGTTCTGGTCTGGCAAGTAGAAGCCCGATTTGAGCATCGGTGCGCCCGCCTCAATATAGACAGAGGGGTTCATCTCCTTCATGCGTGCCAGGTCGTTGTCCTTCGCCGCAGCCAACCCTATTGTGAGTACTACGGACATCAATGCTGTTATGAGTCGTTTCATAATCATGGTAATAATATTGTCGTTGATGAATTGTCGTTGTTGTCATACTGTGAGGCGGCGACCGTATGCGCCCGGACATCGCCGAGGCTGACTGCCACATCGCCCACCGGCTCGCAAATGGCAGCGGACAGTGCTGCGTGCATGTCCTCGCCCATGCCACGCACTTGGCTCATGGCAGCCGCCAGCTTTTCGCACTCTTGCTTGGTCGGCGTTGACGAGGCGTGCGCCGTCTTGCCGGCGTTTGCCAGTTTGGTGTTGGACGACTTGAGCGACGAGGCCTTGACCACATTGTGGAATGTCGTTCCATTCACAGTGACCGGAGCCTCTGCACCGCTCTCTGCCCCTGCCTCACTGGCTGTGTCCTCACCGCCGGCATCGGCCAGCTGCAGGGCTGCTGTATCCTGCTGCGACATGGCTGTCTGCTGCGGCTGCGAGAGGTTCACTCCGTCGTCATATCCGCCGAACACGTTGAGCATCAGCACTGCGGTCATGGCGGCGGCAACGCCTATGCCCGACCAGCGCAGCCAGGTGCGACGGCGGTGTGCAGCTGCGCGGCGATGTATGTCAAGGCGCAGCTTCTTCTCGAGGCCGTCAGGGACATCCACCGCCGCCGTTGCAAGCGGCGCGGCATCGTCAACCATGCGCAGCAGCTCCAGTTCGAGCGCAAGGTCATCGGGGAGCGGCTCAAGCCTTTCGAGACCGATGCGCAGCCGGTGCACCTCTGCGGGTGTCGCTGCCCCCTCGTAATAGAGGGACAACAGCTCGCGTATTTTTTTTTCCATCTCGATGCGGTTCATCTGTTTTCCTTTTCAAATAGTTTTTTCAGTTGGCGGCGGCCCCTCGACAGGAGAGCCCGCACGTTGACACTGCTAAGTCCGGTAGCCTTCTCGATTTCAGCATTGTCCATGCCAGCGACCGCGCTCAGGTGCAGCACTTCGCGCTGCGAGACCGGGAGCCTGTCCATGAGAGCTGTCAGGTGTTTCAGCTCGTCTGACGCATACAGCGACCGCTCCGGCTCGGTGTCGGCAGAGGGCGTAACATCCTCTATCGGCACCTGCGGCATGGTCTTGCGACGCCGCAGACGGTCTATGCACATACGCTTTACCACTGTGACACAATACCCCTCCGGGTTCTCCGGGTCTGGTATCTCGCCGCGTTTCTCCCACAGACGAGCAAATGCCTCCTGCACCAGGTCGGATGCCTCGTCGCCGTCGCCGGTGATGACCATCGCCGTTGCATACATCTTCCGGTGACACGGAAGGATATGTGCCTCAAACTCAGCTCCTGTCATCGCTTTCTGACCGGGATATTTCGGCTCGTGTTCTCATTGGTCGTTACCGTTATGGCTGCCTTTCTGATATGATGACGCGGTCGGGGGCGATTTGTGACACTGCCGCGTGATTTTTTTGAGCAGAGTGCATTTTTTACCGTCAGCTTTCGCCTGAACGCTTGTAGCCGTCGCGGCAACAACGCTGCTCAATGCGCGAGATGCGCTCGGAAATGTCAGGATGCGACGCATACAGACGCTCGAGGCTCGACGCTTCCCGCTCATCGTCAGACATGTCGCGTATCTTCTCAAAAGCCTTCACCATTTCCCATGGATTCCAGCCGTTTGACTTCAGAAAACCGTATGCGAAGTCGTCTGCCGCCAGCTCCTGGCTACGCGAATGTTTCGCCGCCACGAGAGCCTCGCTCAAATCCGCAAGCGCAGAATCGGACATCTGCGACAGCAATCCGCCGGCCGCGCCGATGCCGTCACGCACAGCCGACGCAATCAACGCTTTCTTGAATGTTTCCTTGGAGTCCTTGTGTGCCAGATGCCCCAGTTCATGTCCTATCACACTGAGCAACTCGCCGTCAGTCATGGCATCCATAAGCCCCGTCAACACACGCACACTGCCGTCGGCACACGCAAATGCGTTCAGGTCGTCATCGTGGTAGACCTTGAAGTTCAGCCTGATGCCGTCCACCTCATGCAAATCGGCGGTCAATGCAGCCAGCCGCTCGGAATACGGGCTATCCTCGGGCAGCACATCATTCGTGCCGTCGAGGTATTCCATGTACTCGCGAGCATATTCCGCCACGTCCTCATCGTCGAGAGTCACTGCCGTTGCAGCCTTGCCGGCTGCCGAGAACAGCCGCGACACGCGGCCGTCGCGCATCACGCACGAACAGAGCGGCAACAGGCACGACAGCAGCATTGCAGCAACATATACTCTTCTACTCATTCCCATAGTCATTCTTGGATAAAATGGAGGAGACACGATGCCGCATCTCCTCCGAAATCATTTAAACCCTTATGGCTGTCTAAATTCGTATATGTCGCCGGCTCACCAGAGGCGAACCGGCGCAGTTCTCATTTCATTTCCACAGCGGCATCCGCTGTTTCTGTCTCATTTTCCTTCTCCTCATCGCTCACCAGAGCCTCGTATTCGCTCAGGTTTGCCACGAAGAGCTTGTCATACTCACGCAGACCGGTACCAGCGGGTATGAGGTGTCCGCATATCACGTTCTCCTTCATGCCCTCGAGGGTGTCTGTCTTGCCGTTGATAGCAGCCTCGTTGAGCACCTTGGTGGTTTCCTGGAACGAAGCGGCCGACATGAAGCTCGAAGTCTGCAATGCGGCACGGGTTATACCCTGAAGTATCTGCGCAGAAGTCGCGGGCATCGCGTCACGCACCACCATGGTACGCAGGTCATGGCGCTTCAGCGACGAGTTCTCGTCACGCAGCTTGCGCACCGTGATAATCTGACCGGCCAGGTAGTTCTGGCTGTCGCCGGCATCTGTGATGACCTTCTTGCCCCAGATGTTGTCGTTCTCGTCCATGAAATCGCGCTTGTCCACTATCTGCTGCTCCAGGAAGCGGGTGTCTCCCGGATCGATGATGTTGACCTTGCGCATCATCTGGCGGACGATAACCTCAAAGTGCTTGTCATTGATCTTCACACCCTGCATACGGTAAACGTCCTGAACCTCGTTGACGATATACTCCTGAACAGCCGTCGGGCCCTTGATGCTGAGGATGTCAGCAAGAGTGACAGCGCCGTCGGAAAGCGGCGTGCCGGCACGCACATAGTCGTTCTCCTGCACGAGGAGCTGCTTGGCCAGCGGAACGAGGTATTTCTTGGGTTCGCCCACCTTCGGAGTGACTGTGATTTCGCGGTTGCCTCGCTTGATTTTGCCGAAAGTCACCTCGCCATCGATTTCGCTGACTACAGCGGGGTTAGACGGATTGCGAGCCTCGAACAGCTCGGTCACACGAGGCAGACCACCGGTGATGTCACCGGCACTACCAGTGGCACGCGGTATTTTCACGAACACCTCGCCCGGGGTGATTTGCGCGCCCTCGTCGATAAGCAGGTGCGCTCCCACAGGGAGAGTATATGTACGCAAGACCTTGCCAGTGCTTTCCTCGACAAGCTGCGCTGTCGGCACTTTCGTACGATCTTTTGCCTCGATGATAATCTTCTCACGCAGGCCGGTAGCGTCGTCGGCCTCGACACGGTATGTCACGCCTTCCTCGACATTCTCGAAGCGTACAGTACCGCTCTCCTCCGACACGATAACCGCATTGAACGGGTCCCATTCGCAAATCATGTCTCCCACCTTGACAGTATCGCCGTCCTTGAAGAAGAGCTTCGAGCCGTACGGGATGTTGGCGTTGGTCAGCACAATCTTCGACTTAGGCTCGATGATGCGCATTTCAGCCATACGGCCTACAACAATGTCTGCGCCCTCGGAATCCTTGACAGTACGGAGCTCCTCGATCTCGAGGACACCGTCATAGCGGGAAGTCACGTCCTTGACAGCAGCAACGTTACCGGCGACACCACCGACGTGGAATGTACGCAGGGTAAGCTGTGTACCCGGCTCGCCGATACTCTGTGCGGCAATCACGCCGACAGCCTCGCCCTTCTGCACCATGCGATGGTTGGAGAGGTTGCGTCCGTAGCACTTGGCGCAGACGCCCTTCTTGGCCTCGCAAGTCAGCACCGAGCGTATCTCGACAGACTCGATAGCCGATTTCTCGATACGGTCAGCAATAGCCTCAGTGATTTCCTCGCCCGACGACACGATAAGCTCATTGGTATACGGATCAATAATGTCATGAACGGACACACGGCCGAGGATGCGCTCGCTGAGTGTGGCGACAACCTCCTCGTTGTTCTTGACCTCGCGGCATACAAGTCCGCGCAGTGTGCCGCAGTCCTCCTCGGTAATGATGACGTCATGCGCCACGTCCACAAGACGGCGTGTCAGGTATCCGGCGTCAGCAGTCTTCAACGCGGTGTCGGCAAGACCCTTACGGGCACCGTGCGTAGAGATGAAGTACTCAAGCACTGACAGGCCCTCCTTGAAGTTCGCAAGAATCGGGTTCTCGATGATCTGGCCGCCCTCTGCGCCGCTCTTCTGCGGCTTCGCCATAAGGCCACGCATGCCGGACAGCTGACGGATCTGGTCTTTGGAACCACGGGCGCCGGAGTCAAGCATCATGTATACAGAGTTGAAGCCCTGCTGGTCTTCCTCCATCTGCTTCATCAGCGTGTTTGCCAGTCGAGTGTTGACGTGAGTCCATATATCGATCACCTGGTTGTAACGCTCCGTACCAGTGATAAGACCCATCTGATAGTTTGCCATCACCTCTTCTACCTGCTGGTATCCCTCGTTGACATACCGCTCCTTCTCCTCGGGGATAATAACGTCACCGAGGTTGAACGACAGGCCGCCACGGAACGCCATCTTGTAACCGAGGTTCTTGATATCGTCCAGGAACTGTGCCGAGCGTGTCACACCGCAGGCCTTGATGACCTTGCCGATGATAGTACGCAGCGACTTCTTGGATATGATTTCATTGACATATCCTATCTCCTTAGGCACAAACTGGTTGAACAGCACGCGACCCACGGAAGTATTCTCTTTCAGGACAGTGACACGGTTGCCGTTCTCATCGAGGTCCTCCACACGGATAGACACGGGAGCGTGCAGTGTCACACGGCCTTCGTTGTATGCTATTTCTGCCTCTTCCGGGCTGTAGAACTTGCAGCCCTCACCCTTGTCGCCTTTGCGCAGCTTGGTGATATAGTACAGACCGAGTACCATGTCCTGCGACGGCACAGTGATCGGTGCGCCGTTGGCGGGGTTGAGGATGTTGTGAGCGCCGAGCATCAGCAGCTGCGCCTCAAGCACAGCCTCGTTGCCGAGAGGGAGGTGGACAGCCATCTGGTCGCCGTCAAAGTCAGCATTGAACGCCGTACAAGCAAGCGGGTGGAGCTGGATAGCCTTGCCCTCGATCATTTTGGGCTGGAACGCCTGTATACCGAGACGGTGAAGTGTCGGGGCACGGTTGAGCAGCACAGGATGACCCTTCATCACATATTCGAGGATATCCCAGACTTCCGGTGTCTTGCGGTCAACGAGCTTCTTCGCGCTCTTGACAGTCTTTACGATGCCGCGGTCTATAAGGCGGCGTATGATGAACGGCTTGTACAGCTCCGCAGCCATGAGCTTCGGGATGCCGCACTCGTGCATCTTCAGCTCCGGGCCCACGACGATGACAGAACGCGCAGAATAATCGACACGCTTGCCGAGCAAGTTCTGGCGGAAACGGCCCTGCTTGCCCTTGAGGCTGTCAGAGAGTGACTTCAGCGGACGGTTAACATCAGACTTAACAGCAGACGACTTGCGGGAGTTGTCGAGCAGCGAGTCAACAGCCTCCTGAAGCAGACGCTTCTCGTTGCGCAAGATGACCTCGGGAGCCTGTATCTCGATGAGCCGTTTCAGACGGTTGTTGCGTATGATGACGCGACGGTACAGGTCATTGAGGTCGGATGTGGCGAAACGGCCGCCGTCGAGCGGCACGAGCGGACGCAGCTCCGGCGGAATGACCGGCACGGCCTTAAGTATCATCCACTCTGGACGGTTGCGGTCTGCCGAATTGAGGAACGAGTTGACCACCTGCAGACGCTTAAGAGCCTCGGTCTTGCGCTGCTGCGAGCCGTCCTTGTTTGCGCGGTCACGCAGTTCTGCAGCGAGGCGACGCAGGTCAAGGTCGCACAGGAGGTCATAGATAGCCTCCGCGCCCATCTTGCAGATGAACTTGTTGGGGTCATCATCAGGCAGATCCTCGTTGTCCTCGGGAATGCTGTCCATGATGGTCATGTATTCCTCTTCGCTCAGCAGATCGAGACGCTCGAGCTTGTCGTCGCTCTTCTCCTTGCTGTCCTTGTCCTTCTTTATATCTCTCAGCAACTCCGGCATTTCATTGACGATACCGGGCTGGATGACTATATATCGCTCGTAATAGATCACTGCGTCGAGCTTCTTGGACGGGAGGCCGAGCAGGTAGCCTATCTTGTTAGGGAGCGAACGGAAGTACCATATATGAGCCACCGGGACGACCAGTTCGATATGACCCATCCTCTCGCGGCGCACTTTCTTCTCCGTCACTTCGACACCGCAATGGTCGCAGACGATACCCTTGTAGCGTATGCGCTTGTATTTTCCGCAGTGGCACTCGTAGTCCTTGACGGGACCGAAGATCTTCTCACAGAACAGGCCATCGCGTTCGGGCTTGTATGTGCGATAATTGATAGTCTCGGGCTTCAGCACTTCGCCCGACGACTTCTCTTTTATCTCCTCGGGCGATGCCAGTCCGATGGTGATCTTCGTGAAGTTGCTTTTAATCTTGTTGTCTCTTCTAAAAGCCATATATATGAGTTCCTTATAATTTCGTTTTGATTAGTCCAGTGTGATGCTCAGTCCCAGGCCGCGCAGCTCATGCAGCAGCACGTTCAGTGACTCGGGGATGCCGGGGGTAGGCATCGGTTCGCCCTTGACGATAGCCTCGTATGCCTTGCTGCGGCCTACCACATCGTCTGACTTGATGGTCAGTATCTCCTGCAGGATGTGAGATGCGCCGAACGCCTCCAGCGCCCACACCTCCATCTCTCCGAAACGCTGGCCGCCGAACTGCGCCTTACCGCCAAGCGGCTGCTGCGTGATGAGCGAGTACGGACCAATGCTGCGGGCGTGCATCTTGTCCTCTACCATGTGGCCGAGCTTAAGCATATAGATTACACCCACAGTCGCCGGCTGGTCAAAACGGTCTCCCGTTCCACCGTCGTAGAGGTAGGTCTTGCCATAGCGGGGCAGCCCGGCACGGTCGGTCCATGCATTCAGATCGTCAAGCGTAGCACCATCGAAAATCGGGGTGGCAAACTTCTCTCCCAGCTCACGGCCGGCCCAGCCAAGTACTGTCTCGAATATCTGGCCGAGGTTCATACGCGAAGGCACGCCCAGCGGGTTGAGCACGATGTCAACCGGTGTTCCGTCCTCGAGGAAAGGCATATCCTCCTGACGCACAACACGCGACACGATACCCTTGTTGCCGTGACGGCCGGCCATCTTGTCGCCTACGCCGATCTTGCGCTTCTTGGCGATGCTTACCTTGGCCATCTGCATGATGCCAGAGGGAAGGTCGTCACCGTTGGTGATGTCGTTCTTCTTACGGTGAAGCTCGCTCTCAATCTCCTTGGACTTGCGCATATAGTTAGTCACAAGCTGAGTGATCATCTTGTTGATGCGGGCATCATCAGTCCAGTCGCTCAATATCACTGTCTCATAGTCGAGGCTGTCGAAATTCACGTCATCAAAACGAGTGCCGCGCTCCACTACCTCTATGCCGAGGAAATCCTTCACGCCGCGCGAAACAAGCCCCTTGGTCAGCGTGTTCATCTTCTCAATGAGAACATCGCGAACTTCGCGCTGGCGAGCCTTAAATTCTTCCTCGACCTGCTCAAGCATCGCATTCGATGTCTTGCGGCTGGTCTTGCCCTTGTTGGCGCGTGAGAACAGGTTTGTGCCGATGACAACACCCTTCAGCGACGGCGAAGCCTTCAACGAAGCGTCCTTCACATCGCCAGCCTTTTCGCCGAATATGGCACGCAGCAGCTTCTCCTCCGGAGTCGGGTCACTCTCCCCTTTCGGGGTAATCTTGCCGATCATGATATCGCCCGGGATTACATGGGCGCCAACACGGATGATGCCTCGCTCGTCCAGGTCCTTGGTTGCGTCTTCGCTGACATTAGGGATGTCGGAAGTCAGTTCCTCCATGCCGCGCTTGGTCTCGCGCACCTCAAGCGGGTACTCGTCCACATGTACGGAGGTCAGTATATCCTCGCGCACCATGCGCTCGTTCAGCACAATGGCATCCTCATAGTTGTAACCCTTCCACGGCATGAACGCCACTTTCAGGTTGCGGCCAAGAGCAAGCTCGCCATTCTCAGTGGAATAGCCCTCCGTCAATATGTCGCCCTTCTCGACACGCTGGCCGACATAGCATATCGGTCGCAGGTCGATGGTAGTACCCTGGTTGGTACGGCGGAACTTCGGCAGGTGGTACTCCTTGACCGGGGAAACGAAGGAAACAAACTCCTCGTCCTCGGTGCGGTCATAGCGTATACGGATCATGCGTGCGTCTACGAACTCTATCACGCCCGCGCCTTCAGCCATGATCTGCGTGCGCGAATCCTTGATGAGCTGGCCCTCAATGCCTGTGCCGACTATCGGAGCCTCGCTGCGCAGCAGGGGAACCGCCTGACGCATCATGTTAGAACCCATCAACGCACGGTTAGCGTCGTCATGCTCGAGGAACGGTATGAGCGATGCCGCAATAGAAGCTATCTGGATAGGAGCTACATCCATGAGCTGCACCTCCTGAGGAGTGACGACAGGGAAATCAGCCTCCAGACGAGCCTTTACCTTAGGATTGAGGAATGTGCCGTCATCGTTAAGCGGAGCATTGGCCTGGGCGATGATATTGCCCTCCTCCACCTCAGCGGTCATGTAAACCACCTCGTCGTTGTTCAGGTTCACCTTGCCGTTAGCAACGCGGCGGTACGGTGTCTCAATGAAGCCGAGGTTGTTGATTTTCGCATATACGCAAAGAGACGAAATCAGACCGATGTTCGGGCCCTCAGGCGTCTCGATAGGACACAGACGGCCATAGTGGGTATAGTGTACGTCTCGCACCTCGAAACCGGCCCGCTCACGCGACAGGCCGCCAGGGCCAAGCGCAGACATACGGCGCTTGTGCGTCATCTCAGCCAGAGGGTTGGTCTGGTCCATGAACTGCGACAATGCGTTTGTGCCGAAATATGTATTGATGACAGACGATATGGTCTTGGCATTGATCAAGTCAACCGGCTTGAACACCTCGTTGTCGCGCACATTCATGCGCTCGCGGATAGTGCGAGCCATACGCACCAAGCCTATGCCGAACTGGTTGTAGAGCTGTTCGCCTACTGTACGCACACGGCGGTTGCTGAGGTGGTCAATGTCATCGACCTCAGACTTCGCGTTGATAAGCTCAACCAGATATTTGATAATCTCGACAATGTCCTCGCGCGTCAGCACCCTGACATCCATGGACGTGTCAAGTCCGAGTTTCTTGTTTATGCGGAAACGCCCCACCTCACCCAGGTCATAACGCTTCTCTGAGAAGAAAAGGTTAGTGATGACCTCGCGGGCAGAAGCATCGTCCGGAGCCTCGGCATTGCGCAGAAGCCTGTAAATGCCTTGAATAGCCTCACGCTCGGTAAATGTGCTGTCCTTGGCAAGCGTATTGAGAATAATCGCGTTGTCGGTGGAACTAACATTCTCCTTAGCCAGCAGAATTGTCTGCACACCGCTGTCCAGAATTACCTTGATGTTGTCCTCCGTAAGAACAGTGCCACGATCCAGGACAACCTCATTGCGCTCCTGTGACGAAACCTCGCCGGTATCCTCATCGACGAAGTCCTGTACCCATGAATGAAGCACTTGGCCAACAACCTTGCGGCCTATTGACTTCTTGAGATTTGTCTTGTTAACCTTGATTTCATCTGCAAGGTCGAATATTTCCAGAATGTCCTTGTCCGACTCCAGTCCGATAGCTCGCAACAGCGTGGTAACGGGCAACTTCTTCTTGCGGTCGATATAGGCATACATGACATTGTTGATGTCAGTAGCGAACTCAATCCAAGAGCCACGGAACGGTATGATACGAGCAGAATACAACTTAGTACCGTTAGCGTGGATGCTCTGGCCGAAAAATACGCCAGGGCTGCGGTGCAGTTGAGAAACGATGACACGCTCCGCACCGTTGATGATGAACGTACCCTGTTCTGTCATGTAGGGTATCTGTCCAAGGTACACGTTCTGAACGCTGGTATCAAAATCCTCATGCTCCGGGTCGGTGCAGTACAGTTTCAGTTTCGCCTTCAACGGCACGCTGTACGTGAGACCACGCTCGAGACATTCCTCAATGCTGTAACGCGGCGGATCTATAAAATAGTCCAGAAATTCCAGCACGAAATTGTTTCGGGTGTCAGCAATGGGGAAATTTTCGGCAAATACCTTGTAAAGACCCTGGTTTTTGCGATGCTCCGGCGAGGTGTCCAGCTGGAGAAAATCACGGAACGACTTTAGTTGCACCTCGAGGAAATCCGGAAAAGGGAGCGGATTCTTCATGGTGCCAAAATTTACACGTGGTTTATCGTTTTTGATGACTGACATTGGGGTAGATTTTGGTTGATTGCGCTTTTTCAAGCTGTAGGTGAGGCGAGAGCAAGGAGAGGGGGTGAATTACGCCTGACAGGTGAGCCGCGAACAAGGCGCACACTGCCGGCGTTGTAAAAGATAAAAAAGGTTAAGAACACACTGGTTCAGCGGTTCTTAACCTATGTTCCGACAGGAAGTTGTATTATTTGAGTTCAACTTCTGCGCCAGCTTCTTCCAACTGCTTCTTCAGACCCTCTGCTTCTGCCTTGGGAAGACCTTCTTTCACATTGCTGGGTGCATTGTCAACCAATTCCTTAGCTTCTTTCAGACCGAGACCGGTGAGCTCCTTGACGAGCTTCACGACTGCGAGCTTGCTTGCGCCTGCTGCTTTCAGCACTACGTCGAAGCTGCTCTTTTCCTCTGCTGCTTCACCACCTGCGGCGGGACCGGCTGCCACTGCTACTGCTGCAGCTGCGGGCTCGATGCCGTACTCGTCCTTCAGGATCTGAGCCAGTTCGTTTACTTCCTTTACGGTCAGGTTCACCAGTTGTTCTGCAAATGCTTTCAAATCTGCCATTGTTGTATTCTGTTTTTATTATTTTTTACTGTGATTGTTTTATTTGTTGGAGAGGGTTTCAAGCACACCGTGCAGCGTATTGGCGCCGGACTGGAGTGCGCTGATGACGGTCTTCGCCGGTGACTGCAGCAGTGCCACAACATCTGCGATAAGCTCGTTCTTGCTCTTGATGTGCGCGAGGGTCTCCAACTGATCCTCGCCAAGATATACGGTCTCTTCCACGTATGCACCTTTCAGCGCAGGTAGTGTCTCATCCTTCTTGCGGAAATCCTTGATGAGCTTGGCGGGAGCGTTGCCAGTGTTGCTAAGCAACAGTGTAGTCTCGCCATGGAGAACATCATAGAGACCAGAGTAGTCTGTCCCGCTTGCCTCGAAAGCCTTCTTGAGCAATGTGTTCTTCACACACAGCATCTTGACGTCACCCTTGAAGCATGCGCGACGCAGTTCGCTTGTCTTCTCAGCATTCAGACCGGCGGTCTGGGTCAGGTAAACACAGCTGTATTCAGCCAGTGTCTTGCTGATTTTCTCGATTACTAAAGCTTTATCTTCCTTTTTCATGTTTCTGTCTGTTTAATGATGAGATTAATCAGCAATCGACTTTGTATCGACCTTCACGCCAGGGCTCATGGTCGATGAAAGATAAATGCTCTTGATATATGTACCCTTCGCAGTAGCCGGTTTCAGCTTGATGAGGGTGTTGATGAACTCACGAGCGTTGTCACGCATCTGGTCAACAGAGAATGATACCTTGCCGATTGAAGCGTGCACGATACCGGTCTTGTCTACCTTGAAGTCAATCTTACCCTGCTTAACCTCCTTGACAGCCTTTGCGACATCCATAGTCACAGTACCGCTCTTGGGGTTAGGCATCAGGCCGCGAGGGCCGAGGATACGACCCAGAGGACCGATTTTGCCCATGATAGCCGGCTGAGTGATGATGACATCCACGTCAGTCCAGCCGCCTTTGATCTTGGCGATGTACTCGTCCAGGCCGACATAGTCAGCACCGGCCTCCTTGGCAGCAGCCTCTGCATCAGAGTTGCACAATACGAGAACTCGTACCTGCTTGCCTGTACCATGGGGCAGCGAAACGACGCCACGTACCATCTGGTTGGCCTTGCGCGGATCTACGCCCAAGCGAACATCGATGTCCAGAGAAGCATCAAACTTGGTGTAGGTGATTTCCTTCACCTTGTCAGCAGCCTCTGCCAGTGTGTAAGCTTTCCCAGGTTCAATCTTCGACAAAGCCAACTTCTGATTTTTTGTCAGTTTTCCCATTTTAATGAAGATTATTAGTTTGATTCAGGGAATGCCCCTTTTACAGTGATACCCATGCTTCTGGCTGTACCGGCGACCATGCGCATCGCCGACTCAACGGTAAAACAGTTCAAATCCGGCATCTTGTCTTCAGCAATAGTCCGTACCTGATCCCAGGTTATCTCGGCCACCTTGGTACGGTTCGGCTGCGCTGAACCGCTCTTTACCTTGGCAACCTCTTTCAGCTGGATAGCCACTGGCGGAGTCTTGACAATGAAGTCAAAAGACTTGTCCGTGTAGTAGCTGATGATGACCGGAAGTACCTTGCCGGCCTTATCCTGGGTGCGGGCATTGAATTGCTTGCAAAATTCCATGATGTTGATACCCTTAGAACCCAGTGCGGGTCCTACTGGCGGCGAAGGATTGGCTGCTCCGCCCTTGATCTGCAATTTGATCTGTCCAGCAATTTCTTTTGCCATTGTTCTTGAATTTAATGTTGTTTAGTCTGCGAGCCTGAACATGCGTAACATCATGCTCATTCTCTTTCCACTTGGGAATTTTCCAACTCCAGGTCTACAGGTCTACCAAATATCTTGACCTCAACCTTCAGCTTCTTGCGGTCTCTGTTCACGTCACGCACTACACCTTGGAAACCCTTGAACGCGCCGACGGCCACGGTCACAGATTCTCCGACGATGAAGTCCATGTCTGCCAGCTCAGAACCCTGAGCTATGGCATCTGCCGCGCCGAGCATCTTCTTCACCTCACTCTCGCGAAGCGCTTCAGGCTCGGCATTCTTGGCACGCCCGCGCAAAAAGTCAATGACATTCGTGGTGTTCCGGAGTTCGTAGATTACCTCTCCTGTCAGTTGCGCCTCGATGAAGACGTAGCCAGAATAGAGAGTACGTTCCTTAAGCACCTTCTTGCCATTGCGCTGGACGTAAACCGGTTCTGTAGGTATCAATACTTGTGAGACATACTTACCGAGATCGGTGTTCTTGATTGCAGCGTCAAGCACTTCCTTGACTTTTGCTTCCTTTCCCGAAATGGCACGCAGAACGTACCATTGCTTGTTTCCCTCTGCCATCGATATCTACTTTTTTCGGTTAGAAACTGATGCTGTAAATGAGTTCCATTAAGGAGCTGAACACCTTGTCAACAGCCATAATGAACAAAGCGATGATGATGGAAGCAATCAACACCAGCACTGAACTGTTGACAAGTTGTTTCTGAGTCGGCCAAGAAACCTTATACACGAGTTCGTTATAAGATTCCTTTATGTCTTTGATTAATTTCATTGCTTGTCTTATTTGCACGGGAAGAGAGGCTCGAACTCCCGACACCTGGTTTTGGAGACCAGTGCTCTACCGACTGAGCTATTCCCGTATATCAGGGGGCTTCCCTCTTCGGGAAGGGAGAAGCCCCTTGTGTTTGGTTCAATTCAATTTATCAATCGTCGTAAACGGCGGTGATCTGGCCAGAACCTACAGTACGTCCACCCTCGCGGATTGCGAAACGGAGACCGGTATCGCAAGCAACCGGAGTAATCAGGCGCACGTCGATTTCAACGTTGTCACCAGGCATTACCATCTCTACACCCTCGGGGAGCTTGATCTCACCTGTCACGTCAAGTGTACGGATGTAGAACTGGGGACGATAGTTGTTGTGGAACGGAGTGTGGCGGCCGCCTTCTTCCTTCTTCAGGATGTAGACCTGAGCCTTGAAGTGGTCGTGAGGCTTCACCTGACCCGGGTGGCAGATTACCATACCACGCTTGATTTCGTTCTTGTCGATACCACGGAGGAGCAGACCTACATTATCGCCAGCCTCACCCTCATCGAGGATCTTGCGGAACATCTCAACACCGGTAACGACAGACTTCTTGTCAGCACCGAGACCGAGAATCTGAACTTCGTCGCCGACTTTCACGCGACCAGCCTCGATACGACCGGTAGCAACAGTACCACGACCTGTGATTGAGAACACGTCCTCAACCGGCATAAGGAAGGGTTTGTCAACGTCACGCGGAGGCAGCGGAATCCATGTGTCAACAGCGTCCATGAGTTCCATAACCTTCTCAACCCACTGGGGCTCGCCGTTGAGGGCGCCGAGAGCAGAACCACGGATGATGGGAGTGTTGTCGCCATCATAGTCGTACTGTGACAGGAGGTCACGCATATCCATCTCAACGAGTTCGAGCATCTCCTCGTCGTCAACCATGTCGCACTTGTTCATGAAAACGACCAGACGGGGAACGTTCACCTGACGGGCGAGCAGGATGTGCTCACGAGTCTGGGGCATCGGGCCGTCGGTAGCAGCAACAACGATGATAGCACCGTCCATCTGGGCAGCACCAGTTACCATGTTCTTCACATAGTCGGCGTGTCCCGGGCAGTCTACGTGTGCGTAGTGGCGGGTTGCTGTCTGGTATTCAACGTGTGCAGTATTGATAGTAATACCACGCTCTTTCTCCTCGGGAGCGTTGTCGATAGAGTCGAATGAACGAAGCTCGGAAAGACCCTTCTCTGCCAACACCTTGGTGATAGCAGCGGTCAAGGTAGTCTTGCCGTGGTCGACGTGACCAATAGTACCGATGTTAACATGCGGTTTGGTTCTTTCGAATTTTTCCTTAGCCATAATTTTGCTATTGTTATTGTTTAAATGATTTCCGTTGGGAACGGCTTCCTCTTTCGGGGAAGCCTTGGAGCCGATGGCGGGATTTGAACCCGCGACCTCTTCCTTACCAAGGAAGTGCTCTACCCCTGAGCTACATAGGCATGTTCGCTTTTCGAGCGGAAGACGAGGTTCGAACTCGCGACCCTTAGCTTGGAAGGCTAATGCTCTACCAACTGAGCTACTTCCGCATGAAGTGTGGGCGAAGATGGATTCGAACCACCGAAGGTATAAACCAGCAGATTTACAGTCT
>URTA01000038.1 GCA_900550645.1 uncultured Porphyromonadaceae bacterium | reverse complement strand
GAATCAGCCCTTTTTCCTTGCCGCCTCCCTGAAATGTTTAGCGGACAGTAATAATTGCCAACGAGTCATTTTGTTCAACACCTTGTCCGAGCAATAGGTAGACTCCGACCTTACAAGCTGCATCTGGGTATGTGCGTTTATCATTGGATTTTCTAAATAAATTGTACGCAGTGGTGAAATTTTGCGTTGCACCTCCGTCTCCTGATTCTGATAGTTGTCCTAAAAGGAACAGACCATACGCATCCAGTTTCTCTTCTGAAATGGAATTCAGCAGGTTATAAGTTTTCTTTTTGTCTTGCGGCACAATATATCCGTTGTAATAGTATCCTGCTAATGTAGAGATACAATTTGTGGATTTTAATTCTACTCCTTTTTGTAACAACTTCAATATCTCGGTGGTATCCAAAGGGGTTTGATTATTAGTGGCTATTCGGATTTTTAATCCGGCTGCTCCTGAATATCCATTGCCATCTCCAGCTTCAGCAGCTTTCAAATACCAATACATTGCGGAGTCTGTATTCTCATGCCCTGGATATGTTTCGTACAGGTAGCCCAATTCTCTCATGGCAATCGGCAATTTTCCGTTTGCAGCTTTTATTAAGTATGCCTTGGCCATGCTCAGATTCTTGTCCACACCATGCCCATATTCGCAGCTTATTCCAAACAGAAAAGCTGCCACATTGTCTTTGTCTGAATTTGCCTTTGTCCATTCTGCAATTTTGCTGTAATTAGCGGAGTCTGTTACAAACGTCACCAGACTGTCTTCGGAAATTTTGCCGTCTTTATATTGGCTTACTATCCGCTCAACAGGATTGCGGTCCTTGCATGACAGGAATATGGTAGTTGCGAAAACGGCAACTGCAATTACTAGCAGTAGTTTTTTCATCTCTTGTGTATTTTTTTGTTTGATGGAATTGTTGGTTTTATTCGGCTTCGGGGTGGAGGAGTTTGAAGTTTTCCCGTGTTATGGCGATTTCACGGCGCAGTTCCTCCTCGGTGGGGATTGTCAGGTGGTAGTTGGGCGAGAACACGCCTATGTCGTTGCGGTCGCCGAGGGTGTATTTCACTTCCGCGTCGTTCTTGTTGGCGCAAAGCACGATGCCGACTGTCGGATTGTCTGTGTCGGTGCAGATCTCGGCGTTGTAGTAGTTGACGTACAGCTGCATCTGGCCAACTTCGGCATAGCCAGCCTTGCCCATTTTAAGGTCGATGATGACGTAGCATTTGGATATGATGTTATAGAAGACGAGGTCGGGGTAGAAGTGCGTGCCGTCGATGGTGATTCGCCTTTGACGGCCGACAAAGGCGAATCCGCGTCCGAGTTCGAGCAGGAACTCGCTCATGTGTGAGATGATAGCTGCTTCGAGGTCTTTCTCCTGTAATGCCGGGTCGTCTTTCACGCCGAGAAATTCCAGCACAAACGGGTCATGGATGAGTTTAAGCGGATTGAACTTTTCGGGCTTTGCCGGGCGGTTTTCCTGTATCAGCTCCTTGACCTCCGCTTCGTTCTTGTGGTGGGCGAGCAGCCGCTCGTAATACTGTGTGCCGATTTGCCGCTCAAGCTGCCGCACGCTCCACGGAGTTTTGGCAGCCTCCTCGGCATAATATTCGCGGGCTTTGGGGTTGCTCACACGCATAAGAAGGCAATAGTGCGACCAACTCAATTGGTCAGACAGTGTCTGACCTTTTTGGAATGTGAGGTAGAAAGTCCTCATATTCTTCAGGTTAGTTGTGGTGAAGCCCTTGCCAAAGTCGACAGTGAGGCGTTTGGCGAGTTCGCGGATAAGTCCGTCGCCGTATGCGGCGCGTTCTTCGCCGCCCTGTGCTTCCACGATCAGTTTGCCCACATGCCAATAGGCTTGCACCATGGCAGTGTTGACAGCGCGGTATGCATGGCTACGCGCATCGGTGAGGATTTGCTTTACCTCTGCGTAAAAGCCGCGAGGCATCGGTTTCGCTATATCATTCATGGCTTGTGGCATTTCAAGTGCTTAGCAGGTACAAAGTTAGCGATTTTCTCTGACATATAGGGCGTTAAGCCACGAGAATCTGCACAATGCCACTCGTCTTAAATTAATGGTTTGTGAGGGCGGCGAAATGCGCAAATAATATTTAGGGGACGGTGTTGCAGAATACAGGGGAATTATCTAACTTTGTGCGCTTTATATGAGCCGCCCTGAAATGGCATGTGGCGGCAGTAGTGAAGCGAGGAAATGGGCTTCCGGGCCTCCTACAAATGCAGTTATCATGAGTGACGACACTAAGAAACGATATTCAGATGAGGAACTCGAGGAGTTTCGCGCTATTGTGACCGAAAAACTGGAAAAGGCTCGTCAGGAGTACAATGACCTTGTCGGGTCAGCTGTTGACAACAGCACTTCTGACGAGGTTATGGCGATAACCAACTCTACGGATGCGGGCGTGGACTATGCCCGCAATGTCGAGATAAAGCGTCTCGCCGACAGGCAGCTGCAGTTCATCCGCAAGCTCGAGGGCGCACTCCAGCGCATTGACAATAAGACTTACGGCATCTGCCGCGTAACCGGCAAGCTGATACCCAAGGAGCGTCTGCGTGCTGTGCCGCACGCCACGCTGTCTATTGAAGCCAAGAGCAAATGACGCTTGCCCGCAAGCCGTAACAAACTATACGAACAACAACGTGAACAGATTAGCCGATAAAAGCAGCCGCGCGTTCCACAGCCTGGGACTGCTCTGCGCTGTCATGGTCCTGATTCTGATAGTGGACCAGGTGATAAAAATATATGTCAAGACCCATTTCTACATGGGCGAGGATGTCGAGGTGTTCCCGTGGATGCACATCAAGTTTATCGAGAACTCGGGCATGGCCATGGGAATGAATTTCATACCTAAAATTGCGCTTACGCTTGGGCGAATAGCTGTCGTTGCGCTGATAGTCACGGCGTTGCGGCGGCTGTGCCGTGCCGATGGGTTGCGTGCCGGCTTTCTCGTTACAGTCGCGCTGATATGCGCCGGGGCTGCCGGCAACATATTCGACTGCGTGTTCTACGGCCAGGTATTCAACAATCCCATGCCGCCCGAGGTGGCACAGGCATTCCCTGGCGACGGCTATGCGCCGTGGTTCTACGGCCGTGTAGTCGATATGTTCTATTTCCCGCTGTTTGAGTGTACGCTGCCGGAGTGGCTGCCGTGGGTAGGCGGAAACGACTTCGAGTTTTTCAGCTATATATTCAACTTTGCCGACGCGAGCATCTGCGTGGGTGTCGCCGTGCTGATACTCTTCTACCGCCGCGATGCTGACAGGGCATTGACGCTGCTGTTCGGCAAGAAGAACAAGGGTGCCAAGGACACCGCCGCACGCGACGGAAAGTGAAACGGCTGACACGACTGGCAGTCCCTGCTGTGCTGGCGGCGTTTGCCGTGACTGCCTGTTCAGGCGGCGACCATCTTTCGGAAGGGAAGATGGCCGACCTGATGGCGGATTTGCAACTGGCAGATGCGTATGCCGAGAATAACCTGGAGTACCGTTCTGACTCGGCGCGTAATGTGCTGCGGCTCGCCGTGCTGGAGAAACATGGCGTGACGCAGGAGGAGCTGGACCAGTCGCTGCGGTGGTACGGACATAACCTCGAGAACTATACCAAGCTGTGCGAGGAGGTCGGCAAACGGCTTGACCGTCGGCAGAAGAAGCTGCTGGCCTCGGTGAGCAATAATTCGCAGGGCGCAGCGGGGTCGCTGTGGCCTTATTCGCCTATGGCGTACCTGTCGCAGCTGTCGTCGCAGGACGCGCTGACCTTTTCTGTGCCGGTTTCCGACTTGCCGCGAGGCGAGAGGCTGAAATGGATGATGCGCTTGTCGCGTGACCTGCCTGTGCAAATTACCATTGGCGTTGACTACAAGGAGGGCGGCACGTCATATATGATGCGCCGCAACAGCGGCGGCCGCCGTCTTGAAATCTCGCTTCAGTCTGACTCTGCCCGCACTGTCAGCCGCATATACGGCATCATGAGGGTAGACAGCCGCGCTATGTTGCCGGTGTGGATGGACAGCATCTCGCTGACTCACCAGCCGCTTGCCTATGAAACGTACAACCTGTATATGCAGCAGACCGACTATCGCGGGCCGCGCAAGGCCGGCGATGCAGCCCATGAACGCGAGGCTATGGTTGACAACCCGTTTAGTGAGCCGCAACCGGGCGAGACACGGCATGTAGAGCCTGGCGGAAAACCGATAGGGGTCAAACCCGAGAGCAAGGGTGCGCCAGAAAAAGCAGAGCCTACACGCCGCCCGGGCGGATTGAGGATTGCGAGATGATGCAGGTAGGCAAGCATACACAGAAGCACCTCGCACGCATCATAGAAGTGGTTGATGCGTCGGGAATAGCGCACAGATACACTATGACAATAGCAACTGTTACTGTGGCGAACGGCTTAGTTGCAGATGTGGAAACAGAGCCGTATGTGGCTGAATGTGAGGGGGTGAGATACCACGATGATATGTTCCGGATAGTCGTCGGCAAGCCTCTTCCTCCCGATTGGCAGTGTTAGGGGGTTGCGTATCCCGCGAAAAATGACTAAATTTGCACCGAGTTGCTATTTTACGCGCAGAAATGGTGGAATGGTAGACACGAAGGACTTAAAATCCTTTGGCCTTTATCGGCTGTGTGGGTTCGAGTCCCACTTTCTGTACGGAGGCGAGGGCGCATCAAATTACTGATGCGCCCTCGCTGTGTGTATGGCTTTTACAATAGTCTGAACGTCAGTCTTTGGCGATGCGGGTTATGGCATTTTCGTCCCATTTGTCTTTCGGCTCTTTGTATTCCTTGGGCGTGCCTATGACGATGATGTTCAGCGGAATGAGATGCTGCGGTAGGTCGAATAGCTCGCGAGCGTCAGCTACACGCTCCTCAATCGGGTAAATGCCGCACCACACTGCGCCAAGTCCTATGGCATGGGCTGCCAGCAATATGTTTTCCGTGGCTGCGGAGCAGTCCTGTATCCAGTACTGGCGAGCCGGTTCCTCCTCGATAGCCTTCTGCATATCGCCGCATACCACAATCGCCAGCGGTGCGCCGGCTGCCATTGAGGCGTTTTTCATGCTCTCTGCCGCTGCTTTCAGCTTCTCGCGGTCTGTTATCACAACGAAATGCCATGGGCGTTTGTCCATCGCCGTCGGGGCTGCCATTCCGGCACGCAGCAGTGTCTCGATTTGCTCCTCATTGACGGCCTCGTCGGTGTAAGCACGCACACTGTGGCGTGTCATGATGCTGTCTATTACCGGGTTGCCGTCACCTTCGGCAAATCTGGCGTTTTCCGTGTTTGTCATTTGTTTGTCCTCCTTTCCGGTACTGTTGTACATACGCGCAAGCTGCACGCTGACAGCCACCAGTCCGGCGGCGAGTACCAGGTTTATGTAATTTGCTATTTTCATGATTTTCCGGGTTGTTATGTGTTGTTATTCAGTGCGGTTCGTCAAGTCTATCAATTCTCCTACCGGGCATAGCGTGCGGCAGAAGGGACGGTCTATGATGAATGACAGCGCTACGAATACCGCAGCCACGCATATCACGACTGTGGAGCATACGCTCGGCATGAATGCGGTGAAAATCTCGTAGTTCATCCAGTCGGTGAATATCCCCGAGAGTACAAGAAACACCAGCACGCCCCACACTATGCGGCGCACTGCCGCAAGTGCTTTCTGCACCCTAAGTGACAAACGCACCCTGCCGCGCAACGGCATGCCTGCCAGCTGCTGCAACGACCCAAGCGGACATGTCCATGCGCAATAGTGGTTGCCTTTGCCTGCCAGCGGCATTATGAACGCTATCGCCACGAGCAGCCACACCGGCAGCATTGCCAGGCTGAAGCTGTTGGAGACTATCGAGCCGAGGACGGTATAGGATATGAACGTGCCGGTCCAGAAACCGAGTACCGCCACGTTGGCTGCCAGCTGCACCGGCCTGTACCATTTCCCCTTTATGCAGAACGGCAGAACGGCAGCTGCCAGGGCGACTACTATAGCAGCCCACCATGCCGGGTCGCTGATGGGGTTAGACTTTGTTGCCGCGTCTGCTGCCGCGTCTGCTGCTTCTTGCTTTTCGGCAGCGGCATACTTCTCGTTGTAATACCGCAGACCCCGCTGTACGTTGATTATGATAGCTTCCGACGAGAATGTCGCCCCGGAATAGGCATCTACGTTTAGAGCAATCGCGTCAGCGACTTTCTTTCCTTTCCACTGCGGGGCGAGTGCTGCGAAGGCCTCGTTGAAGAACGACGGGGTCTCATCATTGGGGAGAGCCTTGACCTCATCAATGATGCCGTTGCGGACGGTTATCGACAGAGGCACAGCGCCGGCATACCCCTCTACTTCCTTGGCAAGGGAAGAGGTGTTGATGACAGCTGCGCCGTCGGGCATTTCAGTTACTACAGTGTCTGTCGCTTGGGTGTTTTCTGTGGCTTGCATTCGGTTGTCGAGCAGCCGGTGGTTTGTCACCAACGTGATAGACACGATGATGCACAGAACTACCGCCAGGCTGACAATGCGCATCCAGCGGCGAGAAGGTTTGTGGTTGACGTTATCCATGATAAAAGAGGTTTGTCAATGGTTTGTGCGGCAAATTTACGAAAAGAAACGGATATACGCATAATCGCAGGCGAAAATGTGTACAGAAAGAGAGCGCATCAGTGGTTGACGCGCTCTCTATGTCTTAGGTCGTGGAGACCGGGTTATTTCTTCTTCTTGGTGTCCTTGGCGGGCTTGCTGTCGATGAAGCCGCGCAGACGCAGCAGCGCGTTAGCGTCGGGCTTGTGGCCACGGAATTTCTCGAAGAGCACCATCGGGTCTTCGGTGTCGCCGCTCTCGAGGATGTACTTCTTGAAGTTGGCAGCAGTCTTGGCGTCAAAGATGCCTTTCTCCTCAAAAAGTTCCCAAGCGTCGGCCTCGAGTACCTGCGCCCAGAGGTAGGTATAGTAGCCGGCTGCGTAGCCGTCATCGCCGAAGATGTGCTTGAAATAGGGCGAGCGGTAGCGGAATGTGATTTCCTCGGGCATGCCGATTTTCTCGCTCACGTTCTTCTCGAAGTCGGTGACGTTGACGTTCTCGCCGTCGCACTTGGCCCATTCCATGTCGAGGAGGGCCGCACCGGCCAGCTCTGTGGTTACGAAGCCCTGGTTGAACTTGGATGACTCGGAGAGCTTCTGTATGAGTTCGTCGGGGATAACCTCGCCTGTCTTGTAGTGCTTAGCGTAGTATTTGAGCACTTCGGGGGCAGTAGCCCAATGCTCGTTTATCTGCGAGCACATCTCCACATAGTCGCGGTCAACGTTTGTGCCGGAAAGTCCCTTGTAGGGGACGCGGGTGAGCATGCCCTGGAGGGCGTGGCCGAACTCGTGGAATGTAGTCTCAACCTCGTCAAGAGTGAGGAGGGCAGGGGTATCGCCGGTGGGGCGGGTGAAGTTGCCTACATTGTAGACGATCGGGCGTTTGTATACACCGTTCTCGAATGTGCCGTCGGGCTGGAGCTGCTCCATCCATGCGCCCTGACGCTTGGTAGCGCGGGGGAAGTAGTCTGTCATGAATACAGCCACGTGTTCGCCGGTCTTGGCATCCTGCACGTCATATACGGTCACTTCGTCCATGTATTTGGGAGCGTCGGGCATTTCGACCATCTTGATGCCGTAGAGCTTCTCTGCGGCGTAGAAGAGGCCTTTCAGCACGTTGTCAACGGAGAAGTAGGGACGCACCTGGCTCTCCTCGAGGTCAAACTTCTGCTTCTTGACCTTTTCGGCATAGTAGTAATAGTCCCAGGGTGCAATCTTGAAGTTGCCGCCCTCTGCGTCAACGTATGCCTGCATGTCCTTGACTTCCTCATGCGAGCGTTTCACGGCGGGTTCAAACACCTTCATGAGCAGTTCTTCTGCAGCTTCGGGAGTTTTCGCCATGACGCGAGATGTCATCATCTGCGCGAAGTTGTCGAAGCCCATGATAGTGGCTTTCTGCTTGCGGAGCTTGACGATCTGCGGGATTACGTTGAGGTTGGAGTTTGCGCCGGTGGAAGCGAGCGAGGTGTAGCCTTTGTACATTGTCTCGCGCAGTCCGCGGTTGTCGGCATACTGGAGCACGGGGAGGCGGCTGGGAGCATGGAGCGTGAAGACCCAGAGGCCGTCGAGGCCGCGGGCCTTGGCCTCTTCGGCGGCCATTGCTACCGAACTCTCGGGGAGGCCTGCGAGGTCAGCCTTGTCGTAAACGGTGATGAAGAAAGAGTTGGTCGCGTTGAGGAGGTTGCGGTTGTACTGTATGAAGAGCTTTGAGAGTTCGTCGTTCACCTTGATGAGCTCGGCCTTCTTGTCAGCGGGGAGGGCAGCGCCCTTCTCTGCAAACTGGCGGTAGTATTTCTCCACGAGGCGTTTCTGCACCTTGTCGAGCTTGAGCTTGTCACGGTTGTCATACACGGCCTTGATGCGCTGGAAGAGCAGGTCGTTGAGAGCCACGTCGTTGCTTGCCTGGTTGAGCAGGGGGATAGCCTCTTCAGCCATAGCGGCGAAAGCGTCGTCTGCCATTGCTCCGTCATACATATAGAATATGGTGGAGACGCGCTCGAGTATCGGGGAGAGGTTTTCGAGCGGGAGAATGGTGTTGTCAAAGTCGGCGCGTGCGCGGTTTGTGACAATGCTGTTGATGTTCTGTTTCTGCTCCTCGATGCCAGCCTTGATAGCCGGGATGAAGTCCGACACCTTGATGTCGCCGAAAGGCGGAATCTCATACTTGGTGGTGTAGGACTTGAGGAACGGGTTCTCGTGTTCCTGTGCCATAGCCGGGAGTGTTGGGGCGGCGAGCATTGCTGCCAACGCCGCTGCGGTCAATAGATTTTTTTTCATATACGGATTTTTGTTGGTATATAATTCATTTCTTCTTCTGTGTCTTTTTGGGTGTCAGCGCGAAACTTGCGATGAGGGGGAAGTGGTCGGAATAGTCCACGTTCCCTTTCTGCACGGACAGCGGCCGCACTGCGCCACGGTACAGCACATGGTCTATGTGAAACCAGAAGCCGTGCATGTTGTATGTGTTCATCAGCCCGAAGCCCGTGTCGGCGTAAGCGTCGCTCATGTCGCCGCCGCGCACCTTGCGGTAAGCCCACGAGGCCGGCACGTCGTTGAAGTCGCCGCATACTATCACTGTACCCTTTATGGAGTCGAGCAGCTCGCGCACCGCCTCTGCGTCAGCCGCACGGTCGCGGTATGACTTCTTCATCTTGGCGAGGATCGAGCCCTTGAAGCGCGATATGCTGTTGCGTGCCGACCGCACGCCGTGGATGTCTGTCATCACTTCGCGCTCCTTGTCGGAGAGGTTGTACGAGGCGAGGTGGAGGTTGAGCAGATGTACCGTATGCCCGGCTATTGACAAGCGGTAAAGCGCGTAGATGTCGAGCCACGAGGACACGCGCCCTGACTTGATGAACGTCACCGGGTATTTGGAGAGCAGCGTCATCGGCGTTGTCTTCCCCTCGATGCGGTACGGGTATGTCTTTTCTATGGCATCCAGCTGCGAGGGCGTGAGTGACGGCACTTCCTTAGGGGATAATCTGTATAGTTCCTGAAGGCATACGATGTCCGCTTTGGACGACAGCACATAGTCCACAGAGCGGTTGGTGTTGCACGTGCGGCCGCGAGCGTCCACGCCGTGCAGGATATTGTATGTCATCAGCGAGAACTGCTTTTCCCCAGGCTTGACCGACTTCTGCATCGATACCGGCATGTTGACGAACAGCGTCCCGCTGCCGGCGACGAGTGCAGCTGCGCAGATTGCCGCTGGTGTGTACCGCCTGAAGCACAGCCAGACAATGGCTATGGCGAGTGTCAGCATGGCAATGTACGGGTAGGCGAGCGTCAGCAGCGACGGCGTAGCCCACAGGTGCGGGTCGATGTGGCCGCCGTATGCCGCCGCTATGGCGGCGAGCGCGAGCAGGTAGGTCAGCACCTTGGTCGTTATGCGCAGTATCGTCGTCATTTGCCTATCGTTTTGGAGAGCCGTTGCAGCTCCTCGCGTTCGCCTTTGGAGAGCGAGGCATAGCCGGACACTCGTATCTTGTCGAGGAGGGCATCGAGGCGGTCGGTGTCAGACATATCCGTCTGTACCGTCTTGCCGCTTTGCTGCTTTGCCCTTATGTGCTTGCGTGCGCGTCGTGCGCTGGCGCGGAAACGCAGCCGCCGTGTTATGTTCGCGAACGCGCCACGGTCTTTCAGCCCCATTAGCAGCCCTGTCGCTGCGCCGCCTATGTGTGCCACCGCGCCGCCGGTATTGCCGCTGCCGCCGAGGAAGGCAAGCAGGATGCACACGAGGGCGAACCATTTCAGCTTGACGCGCCCCAGCAGAAGCAGGTTCAGCTCCATGTCGGGAGTGCGCACAGCCGCCATTGCCATGATGCACAGCACGCTTGCCGACGCGCCCACGAGTTGCGAGACAGCAAGCAGCCCCGATGCTCCGGAGGCGATGTATAGCAGCCCGCCGCAGATGCCGCCGGCGATGTATGCCGTCAGAATGTGCCGCCGCGACGAGAGGTTTTCTGCCAACCTTCCGAACCAGAAGAGCCACAGCACGTTGCAAAGCAGGTGCAGCAGCGAGAAGTGCGTCACCATGTATGTCAGCAGTGTCCACGGATGCGTCAGCGCGTGCATAGCCGAGCCTGACAGCGGCAGTAATGCTTCTGCCGGGTCGCCAGGCAACAGCGCGTCAGCTGCCCACGCCAGGCAGAACACTGCCACGTTTATCGCCACGAGCCACAGCGTCATGTCGCCGTGGCGCATACGGTACCGTATTTCACCTGAAAATGTTGCCACCGAAGCTGCCGTGTTTCTTTTTCCAGTACAACAACAATATCAGCCCGAAGAGCATGCCGCCGAGGTGTGCGAAGTGCGCCACGGAGCTGTTGGCTGACGAAACGCCGAGCAGCAGCTCGATGACACCGTAGCCTATCACCATGTATTTCGCCTTGATGGGGACGGGGATGAAGAACAGGTAGAGCGGTATGTTGGGGAATACGAAGGCGAAGCCCAGCAGTATGCCGAACACCGCTCCCGATGCGCCGATTGTGAGGATTTGAGCCTTGTATTCTGCTATTGCGCTAAGTATGTTGGCGTTAGATGCAGCCAGTCCTTCATTGACATACTGCGAGATAACCTCGTATGAAGTATGGTTAAGCTCTGCAAGGGCACTGATGTAATCGTGCATCCACACGAGCTGCCACACCACCTCTTGCACCAGTGCTGCGCCTATGCCGCACACGAAATAGAATAGTGCGAACCGTTTCGACCCCCATACGCCCTCCATCATGCGCCCGAACATCCACAGCGTGAACATGTTGAACAGCAAGTGTATGGGACTGCTGGGGTCATGTACGAACATATATGTGACCAGCTGCAACGGCTGGAACTCGCTCGAACCCCAGAAGTGCAGCCCGAGGTTTTGCGTCAGAAACGAGCTGAACGACTGCATGGAGTCGCTGCCGAACATGCACAGCTCTATCACTCCCCAAACCAAGACGTTGAGGATTAGGATATTGCGTGTTACAGGCGGTATCGAGGACAGGAAGTTGCCCTTGGAGTAGTTATTCATATCGCAAAGTTAAACAAAAAAACGGCCTTTCACAATATAACGCGGACAAATCGGCTTTCGGTATATGCCTGGGAGGCGGCTGGCTAAACGGCGCAAATGGGCTGTTTTTGCCGCACATTTGAGGCTGTTGCGGTTAAAAAGAATTAAAAATAGGCTATTTGCCCCCTGTCGGCGCTGTTTTGCGGCGGAGAAATTCATTAATACACAATTAATTCGTATATTTGCACCATTGATATAAAGGACAAAACAATCAAAAACAACAACATGAACAAGACAGATCTCGTCAACAGCATTGCCGCCAAGGCTGAACTGAACAAGCAGACAGCCAAGGCAGCTCTTGAGGCTTGCCTCGAAACTATCCAGGAAGGTCTTGCCGGTGAGGGCAAGGTGCAGATAATCGGCTTCGGCACTTTCACAGTGCTCGAAAAGGAAGCACGTGATGGTGTCAACCCCCGCACTGGTGAGAAAATCCATATTCCCGCCCGCAAGGTGGTGAAATTCAAACCCTCTACCGAAATACTCAAATAATTCGGACAGAAAGAACCGCTGAAAGCATCCATCGACAGTCCTCACCAGCCAGCAGGCATGGTGAAGACAGTCGGTGTATATGTGCATATATGAAAACACCGGCAGCTTCGGCTGCCACTCCTCCTCATCCCCTCTCTGCCTAACATGATACCTTAACACAACAATTCGTTTTATCGATAGAATGAACATAGACTCTATAATAGCACAAGGGGTTGCCGATGCCGTCAAGGCTTTGTACGGACAGGACGTGACCCCAGAATCTGTTTCCGTCCAGGCAACAAAGAAAAAATTTGAGGGCAACCTGACGGTTGTCGTCTTTCCTTACGTCAAGGCGGCGAGGAAAGCCCCGGAGGCTGTGGCCTCTGAGATAGGGCAGTGGATGACAGAAAACCTCGACGCGGTGAGTGCATTCAACGTTGTCAAGGGCTTCCTCAACCTCTCTGTCGCGCCGCAGTACTGGACACGGCTGCTTGCAGCCATTGACAGTGACGAGAATTACGGCATCACCGCCCCGACTGACAAGTCGCCGCTCGTTATGGTGGAATATTCGTCGCCCAACACAAACAAGCCGTTGCACCTCGGCCACGTCCGCAACAACTTGCTCGGCTTCTCGCTGGCATCGATACTCGAAGCCAACGGCAACCGTGTGGTCAAGACCAACATCGTCAACGACCGTGGCATACACATTTGCAAGTCGATGCTCGCATGGCAGAAATGGGGCGGTGGCATCACCCCCGAGACTGCCGGCAAGAAGGGCGACCACCTCATCGGCGATTTCTATGTCACTTTTGACAAGCATTTCCGCGAGGAGGTCAAACAGCTAATGGAGCAGGGAATGAGCGAGGACGAGGCCAAGGAGGCTTCGCCGCTGATGCAGGAGGCTCGCGAGATGCTTCGCCGCTGGGAAGCCGGCGACGAGGAGGTGCGCAAGCTCTGGGCGATGATGAACCAGTGGGTGTACAAGGGCTTTGACGAGACTTACCGCCGCATGGGCGTGTCGTTTGACAAGATATACTATGAGTCTGACACATACCTCGAGGGAAAAGAGCTTGTGCTGAAGGGCCTCGAAAAGGGCATCATGTACCGCCGTGAGGACGGTTCGGTGTGGGCTGACCTTACTGCAGACGGTCTCGACCACAAGCTGCTGCTCCGCGCCGACGGCACTTCTGTATACATGACCCAGGACATCGGCACCGCCAAGCTGCGTTACCGCGACTATCCCATTGACAAGATGATATACGTGGTCGGCAACGAGCAGAACTACCATTTCCAGGTGCTTTCGCTCCTGCTCGACAAGCTCGATTTCAAGTGGGGCAAGGACCTGACGCATTTCTCATACGGCATGGTCGAACTCCCTGACGGCAAGATGAAGAGCCGCGAGGGCAAGGTGGTGGACGCTGACGACCTCATGGACGAGATGGAGGCACAGGCAGCCGAGGCTTCTGCCGACCGCTTTGCCGACATGACCCCGGAGGAACGCCGCGAAATCTCACGCATCGTCGGCCTCGGCGCTCTGAAATACTTCCTCCTCAAGGTTGACCCGCGCAAGAATATGATGTTCAACCCCAAGGAGTCAATCGACTTCAACGGCAACACAGGCCCGTTCCTGCAATACACCTACGCCCGCATACGGTCGGTGCTCCGTCGCGCCGGCGAGTATGACACTGCTGCCGCTGCCCGCGCACTGCCTGGTGAGAAGGAAACTGCCCTGATACAGCGGCTTGCCGACTTCCCCTCCGTAGTCAGCGAGGCCGGACGCTCGTATTCGCCGGCTCTTATAGCCAACTACTGCTACGATCTGGCAAAACTGTACAACCAGTTCTACCACGACTGTCCGATACTCAAGGAGGAGGATGGCGAGCTGCGCAATATGCGCCTGATGCTGTCGCACGCTGTGGCACGCACTTTGCGCACAGCGACAGGACTGCTCGGCATCGAGATGCCGGAACGCATGTGACAATGCCGCCGCATACGGCAGTAAACCAACAGCAATCAAAATAATCCAAATGTAAAACCAACCAAAACAGTACAAAATGGAATATAACAATCAACAGTTCTATCCAGCCCAGCCGTCAGAGCAGGCTGTCGAACAACAGACCAATGCCGTCCTGAAACGTGTCTATCTGCGCATGTTCCTCGGGCTGCTCATCTCCGCGTTCTGTGCCATTGGCGTGGCCTCGTCAGAAGCAGCCCTGATGCTGCTTTTCGGCAACCCGATAGTCTATATCCTGATGTTCGTCGCCATGATTGCCATGGCATGGATCATGCCGGCGCGTCTGCACAAGATGTCAACAGGCACATGCATCACGCTTTATGCCGTGTTCTGTGCGCTCATGGGATGCTCGCTCGCATCTGTGTTCGTAGTCTATTCGCTCGGCTCGATAGCCTACACGTTCTTCATCACCGCCGGGGTGTTCGGCGTTATGTCCGTCTACGGATACTTCACCAAGTCTGACCTGTCGAGATTCGGCACCTACATGATAATGGCTCTGATAGGTCTCATCATCGCATCTGTGGTCAATATCTTCCTGCACAGCAGCGGGCTGGAATGGGCTATTTCGATAGGCGGCGTGCTGATATTCGTGGGCCTCACGGCGTATGACACGCAGAACATCAAGAAGCTGGCTGCAGCCAACCTTGACCCCGCCCTTGCCGACAAGCTCGCCACAATGGGCGCGTTCAACCTCTATCTTGACTTCATCAACCTCTTCCTCTACCTGATCCGCTTAATAGGCGACCGCAACTGATTTATCCCGAGCCGCAACTGCGGCATCTGCATACGGGGCGTGCCTGAAAACAGGCACGCCCCGTTGTTTTTGCGTCGCTGCTGCTGCCTCGGCTTTGGCTGTACGCGGATTTTTTGCTAACTTCGCAGATATGAAGGTGAATATTGAACCAGGCTGGGGCAGGGTGCTTGCCCAGGAGTTTGAGCAGGACTATTTCCGTGCGCTGACCGATGTGGTGCGTGCCGATTACCGCAACCCGGCGATACATGTCTATCCTCCGGCGAGCAAGATTTTCGCGGCTTTTGATGCGTGTCCGTTTGACGAGGTGCGCGTGGTGATAATGGGACAGGACCCGTATCACGGGCCGGGACAGGCCAACGGCCTCTGCTTCTCCGTGTCGCCTCAGGCACAGATGCCCCCCTCGCTGGTAAACATATTCAAAGAGGTGTCTGATGACACGGGTGCGCCGATGCCGGAAAACGGAGACTTGACGCGCTGGGCGCGGCAGGGCGTGCTGCTGCTCAACGCTTCGCTCACAGTGAGAGAACACTCCCCGAAGTCGCACAGCGGCATCGGCTGGGAACGCCTGACGGACGCTGCCGTCCGCGCCCTGGCGCAGCAGCGTGACAGCATCGTGTTCATGCTGTGGGGGTCTGACGCCATACGCAAAGGGAGTTTCATTGACCGCTCGCGTCATCTGGTGCTGACCTCGCCGCACCCCTCGCCGTTGTCGGCATACCGGGGCTTTTTCGGCAATCACCATTTTTCACAGGCCAACGCTTACCTCATCGCTCACGGCAAGGAGCCGGTTCAGTGGTAAAGGTGCGGCAGACCGTAACAACTCACCATATATCAACTCAACAGCAATGACTACACAGGAAAGAATAAACAAGGGATTGGAGTTTCACCGCTCGGGCTACAACTGCGCCCAGTCGGTGCTGATGTCGCTCGCTGACCGTCTCGGCATAGACACAGGCCTTGCAGCCACCGTTTCCACCGGGCTTGGCGGCGGCGTGGGCGGCCAGGGCGAAATCTGCGGCGTTGCCACGGCAATGGCTGTCGCGGAGAGCATCGTTTCCGGCAATGACCCGGCACAGAAAGCAGCGGTCTATGAGCGTGTGCGCGGCCTGTGCTCGCAGTTCCGCGACCGCAACAACGGCATGCTGCTGTGCCGAGAGCTGAAACGCCAGCCGCAGGCGCGTTCATGCGATATGCTCATAGCCGATGGCATTGAGATATTGTGCGGCATGCTCGACAGCCGCCAACAGGACGCAGCGCGATGAGAATGTTCATTAGAGACATAGCCGCAGTTGCTGCACTCGCGGCTGCGTGTACAGGTGCGTATGCCCTCGACACGCTCCCGGGGATATTCGACTCGTCTTTCCGCTCGCTGAAGGTGCAGCGTGCCGACAATTTCTTTGCCGCGCCGGTGCTTTCACTTGGTGAGCAAGGCACATTGACTGTCACCTTCGACCGCCTGGTCGAAGACCGTGATTTCCTGCGCTACCGCCTGGTGCATTGCAACAGTGACTGGCAGCCGTCACAGCTCATGGAGTCGGAATACCTCGACACGTTCAACGACATAAGCATAGATGACTACGCCTTTTCGCAGAATACATTCGTGCATTACGTCAACTACCGCATAGAGTTCCCGACGGAGGATGCGCATCCGCTCGTGTCGGGCAACTATCTGTTGCAGGTGTATGACGAGGACGACCCGGACACGGTGCTGCTGCAGACGCGCTTCAGCATCGAGGAGCCGGCGGTGGAGATCAATGCCTCAGCCGACGCGCATACCGATAGGGGCATAAACGGCGAATACCAGCAGGTGACGATGACCGTAGACACGCAGCGGCAGCGCGTGCGTGACCCGTACAATGATGTCATCACCGTCATCGAGCAGAACTATTCCCCCTCAATGCCTGTGACTGTCACACATCCTCAGCGAGTGGAGAGCGACCGCCTGGTTTATGAACATCTGCAGCCGCTCATCTTCCGCGCCGGCAACGAGTACCGCCGTTTCGAGACTGTCCGTGCCGACTACCCCGGCATGAGCGTGGACTCGGTGAAATACATGGGGCGCAACTACCATGCATGGCTGCGTACGGATGTCCCGGCTCGCGACCGCTCATACACATACGACCGCACTCAGAACGGCCGCTACATGGTGCGCGAATACAACGCTACGGACTCTGACCTCGGTGCAGACTATGTGACGGTGCATTTCACGCTGCAGATGCCCGAACTTGCCAATGCAGCCGTTTATTTGGACGGCGAGGTTTGGCAGGGGCGTTTCACGGATGCCAACCGGCTGCGGTATGACCGTGACCGCCAGGCATACATTGCCGAAATACCTTTGAAACAAGGCTCATACAACTACCGCTACGTCATCGTGGGCAGCAATGGAGCAGACCCGTATTTCATAGACGGCGACAAGTATGAGACACACAACGAATATACTGTCAAGACGTTCATTCGCGAGGTGGGTTCGCGCTATGACCGCCTCGTAGGCACGAAAACCGTCTACGCCTTTGAATGACCCAGGCGCAGACACCACAAACACAAAAGCATGATACAGATACAGGACACACTCGTCTCGCTCGACCTGATAGAGCGGTTCTTTTGCTGCGACCTGTCGCAGTGCCACGGCCAGTGCTGCATAGACGGCGATGCCGGCGCGCCCCTTGATATGGACGAAGTGGAACGCATCGAGGAGGTGCTGCCGCAGATATACGGCGAGATGGATGCCGCTGCACAGAAAGTTGTGGAAAATCAGGGCGTGTGCTATGTAGACAGCGACGGCGACTTGGTGACTTCGATAGTTGACGGCAAGGACTGCGTGTTCACCACATACACCGATGACGGCATCTGCCTTTGCCTCCTCGAGAAGGCATACCGTGAGGGGCGGATACCGCAGTGCAAGCCCTCGTCGTGCCACCTGTATCCAGTGCGCCTCGCGCCGTGCGGGCTAATGACGGCGGTCAATTTGCACCGCTGGTCAGTGTGCCGCACAGCCGAGCTGAACGGACTGAAGCGCGGCATCCGCGCGTACCAGTTCCTTCGTGAGCCGCTGATACGGCAATTTGGCGAGGATTGGTATGCGGAACTTGAGTTGACTGCCGACGAATGGGTCTGGCAACACGCAAAATAGCCCGGCAAAAGTCCGATATTAGGATGTTTAGTATCATTTAACGCGACGGATAATTCGTGACTGCGAAATAATATCTACTTTTGTGCGGAAGTTTCTACGAACGTGACATGTAAGAATTTATTTAGTCAAGTAGTATTATGCGGAAGTCAATTGGGAAATTGGCTTCCGCAATTTTTTATCCCATATATTTGCCTACTCCGGCTATAGTTAGTATCTTTGAAAATGTTTTTGACGCATAGCTCAATACGACCGTCCAATGACTGAGTACAGCAACTACATAGACGACCTTTTGCGCCCTGGCATTGACGAGTCCGCTGTGGTCTTGGATTTGTTTGCCGGGTGCGGAGGCCTTTCATTGGGGTTTGAAGCCGCAGGGTTCAAAACAATTGGCTTTGAAATGGTCAGTGAGGCGGCAGAGACTTACAACCGTAACCTGACAGGAGATTGTCATAACCAGTTTCTTGAAGTCGGGTTTGAATATCCAGATATAGAGAATATCGGCATTGTCATAGGCGGTCCGCCCTGCCAGCCGTTCAGCCGTTTCGGCAATCAGAAGGGGATAGAAGATGCTCGGGATGGATTTCCTGTATTCATCGACGCTGTAAGGCGCATACAGCCGCGCTTGTTCATGTTTGAGAATGTTGCAAACATTTTGGGACGCCATAAGTGGTATCTTGATTTGATAGTTGAAGAGCTGCGGAAATTGGGGTATTATGTAGAGTATAAGGTGCTGAATGCAGTAGACTATGGCGTGCCACAAAAGCGTGAGCGTCTGGTATGTGTCGGTCATCGCTCCACATTCCGTTTCCCGCACAAGGAAATCCGTAAGGTTTCAGTGGCAGAAGCAATTGGCGATACTATGAACAGCCCTGAACCTGCAGACAAGATTTTGACACCGCGCCAAGACGAGTACATAGCTGTATATGAAAAGAAGTCACACTGTGTGAACCCTCGTGATTTGTACCCGGATCGCCCGGCAAGGACTATTACATGCAGAAATCTCGCAGGAGCTACGAGTGATATGCAGCGAGTGCGGTTGTCTGACGGCAGAAGAAGGCGTATAACTGATCGGGAAGCAGCTCGCCTGCAGTCGTTCCCTGATTGGTTCGAGTTTTCCGGCACAGAGACAAAACGCTTCTATCAAATAGGCAATGCAGTCCCGCCCCTCTTGGCGTATAAAATAGCTTTGAGAATGAAAGACACATACCATTGCGAGCATAAATCCCCCCAATACATTTTAGACAACCTTGTCCCTAATGACTTATTTGCTATATGAAAATTGAAGTAAGAAGAGGAACTTCGCCAAAAGTAAAAAGGCTGATATTCGATTTGTTAGATGTGTTCGAGTTGATAGGAGTACCGTTGAGTGGCACAGAACGCAGATTGGAGCGTATGGCAAAAGCGTGTCTTGCGGTTGGAGGTGTAAAGACAGACTTCTCAGAAGCTCAGTCTGTTGATGACGGCAAGTTCTCAAGGACGAGGGATATAATTGCCTATGAGAACAAATATTACGGAGAATTAATTTCCTCTGGCTCGTATGACAACATAAGAAGGCAAGACCTCAAGTTGTTGCTTGAGGCTGGCATTGTTGTAAACTCATCTTCTGTAGAGGCTCAGGCAACCAATAATCCTTCACGTGGTTACGGATTGAGTGCGTCATTTGTGAAACTGCTCAATAAGTACGGCACTCCCAATTTTGATGAAGAATTGTCGGTCTTTAGAACCTCCGCAAAGTCGTTGAAAGATGAGTTGGATAGACGGCGTGAACTTCAGAAAGTCCCGGTTACGTTGCCGGGAGGAAAGAAGATTGAGTTGACATTCGGCAGTCATAACAGATTGCAAAAGGCTATAGTTGAGGAGTTTCTGCCGCTGTTCGGATTTGGTGCTGAAGTTTTGTATATTGGAGACACTGACAATAAGTATCTTCATTTGGAAAAGGAGGAGTTGGAGAAAATCAAATTCTACCCTTTGGAACACGAGGAGTTGCCAGATGTCATTGCATACAGTGCCGAGAAGAATTTGCTGTATTTGATAGAAGCGTTTTACTCAACAGGTGAGTGGGATGAAATTCGAGTCCGTAAAATCCGAAGAAAATTGGAAGAGGCTGGATGTTCGGCAGAATTGGTATTCTTTACTGCATTTGAGGACAGAAACTCATTCAGGCAGAAGGCGAAAGACATAGCATGGGAAACCGAGGTTTGGATTGCGGACAATCCTGAACATCTGGTGCATTTCAACGGACTAAAGTATCTGGAAGTGTACCGGTGATGATTGCCGCAATCCGAAGATTCGAGGTCAATAAATTCGTTGTTCTGATAGTTAGCCGTGGTGAGCGGCGGCGCGGCGTGAGTGCCGCCGGGTGTAGGCGAAGAGCGCGATTATCAGTACTGCGGTCATGGCCTCGGAGACGGCGAGGGCGAGCCACAGTCCGGTCAGCCCGGCGAAGTGCGCCATAGCGAAGAATACGGGTATTATGAACACCGCGCCGCGAAGCAGCGAGAACACCAGTGAGGGCGCGTTGCGTTCCACAGACTGGAAGTAGCCGATGCCGGTGATGTTTAGGCGAGCGCGGCGGGTGTCTCCGTCGGCGAGCGCGATTGAGGAGACGACAGACGCGCCGATGCCGAGCATCAGCCCCACGCCGGTGAACGCCATTATCGGAGCGTAGGCAATGTTGACGGCGGCGAGGCCGTCGCTGCCCACGCCGTGTCCGATGAATATGCCGTCAATAGCTGTGACGCCGCAGATGCTGAGCATTCCGACCAGTGTCGGCAGGAGGTATGCTCTGAAAAGCGAGGGGATGCGGTCATTCCCCAAGTCGTGGTTGTTGAGCTGCATTGCAGTACATTTTTGAGGTTAGACATTTGGATAAAAGCAGAACGGGCACCCGCTATGACGAGTAGAAAGCCATCCTCATCTTATCCGGCAGTGCCATTGCCTCCGATGATACCGCGTGCGTTTCCGGGCGCAAAGTTACGACTTTTCTTTGGAACAGCAATGCATAAGGAGCTGCCCGGCTGGTTCTCGGCTTGTGTGTTTAACTGTTAATTTTTGGCACAACGCTTGCGCATCTACCCCGAAATTGCTAACTTCGCGATGTCTAATAACGGACATTATCCCCCTTAGATGGAAAACGCTAAGGCCCGCCCTCGGAAATCGGGGGCTTATTTTTTTTGTTATGGCACAGGATTTCGTTAATAAACAGCGAGTTGTAGTGTATGTTGATGGCTTTAATTTCTATTATGGCATAAGGAGAAGACCGTGGAACAAGTATTATTGGCTCGATGTCGTGGCTCTGTTTGAGCAGTTTATGGGACCGTCGCAGGAGCTTGTTGCTGTCAAGTATTTTTCTGCAAGGCCTCTTGGAAACCAAGAAAAAAGCCTTCGGCAAAATGCGTTCTTTCAGGCCAATCTTGAAAACCGCAAGTTCAACCTGATTTTAGGCAAGTATCTGAAAAAGAAACTGGAGTGTTTCAAGTGCCACAACATAATCGAAACATTTGAGGAGAAACAGTCTGATGTAAATCTTGCTACACAGATTGTCGCCGATGCCTATCAGGACAACTGCGATATTGCGATTCTTGTTTCTGCGGACAGTGACATGATTCCAGCAATAAATCTTGCACGCGAGGCTGGCAAGAAGGTCTTTATATACTTTCCGCCGAACCATAGCTCGTCCAATATGCTGAGTTTAGGGACACCAACACGCCTTGAACGGTATGAGAGCAGGTTCAAGAAAGCGATGTTGCCGGATAGAATTGTGCTTAAGACCGGGTTTGAGTTGGAAATTCCCGCGAAGTGGAAAGCTCGCCGAGATGGCAAGTGATTTTACAATATTTACAATGTGGAAGGTTATGCTCAAAGGATAGGGGATAGAAGGCGGACTGTTGACTCGAGGAAACGCTGGCTGAGCGGGCGGCGGTGCCACTGTGACAGCGAGATCTTGACGCACTGCTTCTGGTCCTCGAAGAATATCCGCTGCATCGCCTGGTTGGCTTCGTGAGAGTATATCAGCAGGTTGGACTCGAAATTGTTCTCCAGGCTGCGGAAATCGAAGTTGGTAGACCCTGAGGTGCAGAAATCGTCGTCGATTATCATGGTCTTGGCATGCAGCATCCCGGGCTTGTAGAGGTATACCTTGATGCCCGCCTGCAGGCACTGCGTGATGTATGAGAATGAGGCGTAGCGTATCAGGCGCGAGTCGCTCACGCCGGGTATCATGATGCGCACATCCACCTTGGCAAGCGCAGCGGCCTGCAACGCCTGCAGCAGAGCCTCGGTGGGAAGGAAGTATGGTGTCTGGATGTAAATGTGCTTTTGGGCGGCTGTGATCGCAGAGAGGAAGCACAGCGACAGGTTGGCCCAGCGTTCCGTAGGTCCGGAGCAGATGAGCTGCATCCCGATGTGTGATGACAGTTTCGGCGGCTGCGCGTCATCGGGCTGCTGCGGATGCTCGAAGGGCTTGTTGGTGAAGCTCCAGTCAATGGCAAACGATGCGATGAGCGACTTGACTATTTCGCCGCGCACGCGGAAATGCGTGTCGCGCCATACGCGGCCGTCGCCAGTGCCGAACACATACCGCTGGGCGATGTTCATGCCGCCGATGTAGCCGATTTTGCCGTCGATGACGACTATCTTGCGGTGGTTGCGCCAGTTGATGCGGCTGGCAAGGTGGTGGAACGTCACCTTGAAGAACGGGTGCGCGTCAACGCCGGCAGCTCGCAGCCGCTTGAAGAATCGGTTTCGTGCAGAGAACGACCCGACATGGTCATATATTACCTTGACCACCACGCCGGCTCGAGCACGCTCCATCAGTATGTCCGCAATCTCCTGTCCGAGAGTGTCATCAGAGAATATGTAGTATTGCAGGTAAATCGACGACTTGGCGGCTCGCAGGTCTTCTTCCAGGTCTTCAAACTTTGTCGCTCCGTCTGAGAAAATCTCCAGCTCGTTGTTCATCGTGAGGGGGGAGATGGAGATGTTTGCCGCCAGGCGGGCGAGCTGCTCGAATTCCTTTGACAGCCCCAGCGGCGAGGTGTCCGGGTTTTCGGGGCGTGTCGCGTTGGCGATGCGCCGTTTGTAGTGGCGGCTGATGATATGCTGCATTTTGGGGTTGCGCCCCAGAAACAGGTAGAAGACTATCCCCACGAAGGGGAGGAAGACGAGCGCGATGACCCATGCCAGCGACCGTATGGGGTTGCGGTTCTCTGACAGGACGACGATGATGCAGCTTATTACAAAGAAGAAATAAACCGCCACCAGCAGGTATGACAACAAAGAGCTGATAGCCATATATTATATCCTTGCAGTTGCATATACAACAAACTGCACGGCTAAATTAGTCAAAAAAATCGGACTGTGCCACTTTCAGCCCGAAAAAACGCCCCAAAGTTTCGGTTAAAGTGCCGAAATTGAGGCTCATTAACCGGAGCGGCAGAAAGTAACATCAGCCTTCGGCTCCTGCCATGAGGCTCACCCGAAGGCTGATGCTGTGTCGTTTGAGGTGTTCTGCGCATATTGGCTGAGTGCCAGCCTATGCGGTGTGTCAGGCCTATCCGTTATTGTTGCTCAGGTCTTTCAGGCAAAGTGCAACGATCAGGCCGATCAGCGGGAACAGGATTGCGAGGACATAGTATCCCCAGCCTCTGTTTTTCTTGCTCAGGATCACGCAAGCTGCGACAATCATGGCAATTCCGAAGATTAATCCGATATATTACTGTCCGCTAAACCGCAGAGAGGCACACCCAACTTCTTGAAGAGCAGAA
>URTA01000037.1 GCA_900550645.1 uncultured Porphyromonadaceae bacterium | reverse complement strand
TGCTTTTCAAGAAGTTGGGTATGCCTCTTTGTGGTTTAGCGGACAGTAATAATTTCAGACAGGCCGCACACAGTTGCCGGCTCCATAAAGTGGGAACACGGCAGCCGTTGCTGCATCATTCTCGCAGCAATGCATTTCAGGCGAGGTGTGTCAGTATTTGACACACCTCGCCGCTAACCTTTCAGCATTTACCGGTGCAATGACAGTTTATTCTAAGCAACCAAACGGCTTAGCCCAACACAAGCGAGAACTTCAATCCTAAAGCGTCTGCGATTTTCAGAAATGTAGACAACTGCATATCTGTCTGCCCCTTTTCAAGAGATGATATATACTCTCGCTTTTTGCCGATTTGCTCAGCCAATGATTTTTGCGTAATATTCTGTCGTTTACGTTCATCTCGCAACAATTCCGCGTAATACCATGCCCTGGCTTTGGCATCGAAATCCCGGCGCATGGGGCTGTCCTCCTCGCCATATTGCTCATGCAGATGATCATCGAAAGTTTTCAGCGACGCAAGTTTCCTTTCATCAAATTTCTTCATATTCAATCCTCCGTATATCTTGCTAAAATATTCTCTGCCAACTTGATTTCTCCCTTATATTGCTTTGTTCCTTTCTTAAGAAACGAATTGAGAAGAAGCACTCTTTTGCATTGAATGAAACTATCATGGTCAATCGCAAAGAGAATGGTTCTATACTCATTCGCACTCACAGAAACACGCAACTCGTAAAAGGCAGTATTCTCGAGGCTTTTCACGAATTTATTACTAACCACATACTGAGTTCTCAAGACGTTCAATGCATAGTTGTATTTATCCCTCAAGCGGTCATCCAGCTCTGCATAAAACTCCTCAAACTCATCAGAGAAAACAATTTCCCTTATCTTATTCATGCCACAAAAGTAAGAAATATATTCCACCCTTGCAAGAACAGACTCGCAACTTTGCAATAATCGGGGGTAAACCATTGCAGAAGCGACAAATTTCCCGACGAGGTGTATCAGTATTTGATACACCCAAGCATTACCTTTGCCGCAATTTACATCTGCATATATGGGAACATCTGACTACAACACAAATGCGACTCCGCAGCAGCCTATAACAATCGACGGACACGACGTGAAAATCTTCACCCGCGACATCGAGAGCAAGGCGTTGGGACAAATCCGCGAGCTGTTGGGCATCGACGTGTTTGCCGACAAGAAGATACGGATAATGCCTGACGTACACGCCGGCGCGGGGTGCGTGATCGGCTTTACCGGCGACCTCGGCGACAAGGTCATACCCAACATCGTGGGCGTGGACATAGGCTGCGGCATGAGGGTGCTTAAATTCAAGACTGGCAACGGCATAAACTTTCACTCGTTCAACAAACTGATCAACGCTGTCATACCCTCCGGCACATGGATAAGAGAGCCCAAAAGGGGGTTCAAGCAACTCACAGGGGAGTCAATGGAGATATACCGCGAGGCCAAACAGCTCACAGTCGGGCTACGCTGCTACCGGGACATGAAGAACATCGACCGCATCTACAAGTCGATAGGCTCGCTCGGCGGCGGCAACCATTTCATCGAGCTCGACCGCGACGGCGAGGGGTGGACCTACCTGGTCATACACACCGGCTCACGCAACCTTGGCAAACAAGTGGCAGAGATATACCAGGCCAGGGCGGTCAAGCACCTCACCGAAGGCGCGGACGAGCTGGGAGAGGCCATACGCCGCACCATTGAGATGTACAAGGAAGCAGGACGCAAATCGGAATTGCAGACCGTAATCAAGCGTATGCGCCGCGAATTTCGAGCTGCCGAGCCGTCATTGCCACGCGACCTGTGCTATGTCGAAGGCCCGGGACGCGAGGACTACCTGCACGACATGCGCATCTGCCAGCAGTGGGCGGTGCTGAACCGCCGCCTCATAGCCATCGAGCTGATGAAATTCTTCCCGGGCGCGGAAGTCGCAGAAGAGTTTGAGAGCGTCCACAACTACATCTCCGACGACAACATCATCCGCAAGGGGGCAATATCCGCCGCCAGCGGCGAGCGGTGCATCATACCGCTCAACATGCGCGACGGCTCGCTCGTCTGCACCGGCAAGGGCAACCCGGACTGGAACTGCTCCGCGCCCCACGGCGCAGGGCGTGTGCTGAGCCGCTCGGCTGCATATGCACAGATTTCAATGCAGGATTTCGCAGCCTCTATGCGAGGCATATATTCCGAGACCGTCAACGACTTCACACGCGACGAATCGCCGATGGCATACAAGCCCGCCGACGAAATCATCGCCAACATCGGCCCGACCGTCACAATAGACACCGTAATCCGCCCGATATTCAATTTCAAAGCCTCTAAATGACACTCGCCAGCTGAATATTTGTGCGACGCGGGCGTGCGTATGATGATTTATTTGATTAATTTTGCAGCGTGAACAAGTGTCGCCGGGCGCATCCCGGCAACACGCAAAACTGACTGCAAATGGGGTTCAATAAAAACCTGAAGAAAGCTATGTTCTGGTTGCGGAGAAAGTCACACCTGCCGATGCTGATCGTCGTGGCCATATCCGTGGTCATGCTCGTCTTCAATGACGACACCTCCATTGCCGTCAGCAAAAAATACCAAGATGAAATCAACGAGCTGCAGGAGCAGATCCGCGTCACTGCTGACAGTGCGCAGTATTACAGGCAAAAGCGCGAAGCGATAGAGGCCGGGCGCAACGAGCTGGAGCACCTCGCCCGCGAGCGGTTTAACATGCAGCGTTCTACAGAGGATGTCTACATAGTGACCGAAAAGGACGACAAATAACCTGCAACTCTGCCGACAATTAAACACCAACCGATGAAACAGAAGAGCAATGACGGCGGCAAAGCGCCGATGACCCTGCCGCGAAAACGCAAGATCGTTGACAATGTAGCGATGCTCGGGCTGCTCGTCCTGGCAGTGGCGATAGCCATGCCAATAGCGACCCTCGAATCGCCGGAGACACTTGTCCCCTGGAAATGGGTATATGCTGCCGGCGCAATCATCTATACCTCAGCGCGGTGCGTCAATGTATCAGCTCCCGACGAGAGCAAGCGGCTGCGCCGGTTGCGTCGTATGCAGGCATGGGGCGGCATAGCGTTCATCATCGCCGGCTTCTTCTGGTTTTATACAGAGCAGCGGCTCGGCGCAATGGGCGGCGCACTCGCGATATTGCGCAACACCATCCTCTTCACTCTTGTGGGCGCGATGCTCCAGATAGTGTCCGTATGGATGATATACGCCCGCGAGAAAAAAGAAAACAGCAGCAAAGGAACTGCTCCCGACTAATTATGTTTTTTTAGGCGAGATGAATTGCGCATAGCCGCCAGTTGATGTAACTTTGTGAACTGATGAGGAAAATTCTCACGATAGACCACGGCAACAGCTCTGTGAAGGTGAATGTGTACGAAGGCTCGGGCGATGTAACGGGACTGCGCATGGAGGAGCTGTGCATCGAGGCTGTCGCGCAGCTGGTGGAGCGCGTGCGTCCTGACGGCATCGTATACGCCGCCGTCGGCAGGACAGATGCCCGCATGCTGGAATCCGTGAGCCGCCTCAACGACAATGTACTTGTGATTACACACGCCACGCCGCTGCCGATAGGGATAGCCTACGACACCCCTGGCACCCTCGGACTCGACCGCGTGGCAGCCGCAGTGGCGGCCTCCGCGATGTTTCCCGGCGAGACGCTGCTGGTAGCTGACGCCGGCACCGCGCTGACCGCCGACATAGTGTCGGCTGACGGCGTTTTCCAAGGCGGCAACATCTCTGCCGGCGTGCGCATGCGCCTCGACAGCCTCGCAAGCCACACGGCACAGCTGCCGCACGTGTCGCCAGAAGGGAGGCTGCCGATATACGGCAAGGACACCGAAACGGCATTGCGCTGCGGCGCGGTGCGGGGCGCAGCTGCGGAAATAACATGCACAGCCGCTGCCGGGCAATGCAGCCGCATCGTCCTGACCGGCGGCGATGCCTCGCTCGTGGCTGACGCGCTGCGCGAGATGACCGGCTTGCCGCTGGACATAGTCAGCGACCTCGTCGGCAAAGGACTTTTAAGAATTTACGAACACAATGAAGATAACTAAGACATTTCTCCTCCTGATGTGCATCATAGCCGCCGCTGCAGGCACGGCATACGCGCAAGTCACGACCTCGCCATACTCCATGTACGGATACGGCATACTAAGCGACCACGCCACATCCGCACAGCGGCAGATGGGCACAATAGGCTACGCCATGCGCTCCGGGCGGCAGATCAACGTCATGAACCCGGCCTCATACGCCGGAATGGACTCGCTGACGTTCCTCTGGGACATAGGCGCAGACATCAGTTTCATCCACTCGCAGGAAGGCTCATACAAGGAGAACACCACCGGCGGAGGCCTCGACTACCTGACCATGCAGTTCCCGCTCTCCAAGCACTTCGGCGGCTCTGTCGGACTGCTCCCCGTGTCGTCGGTTGGCTACGCTTTCGGCAACGAGATAAAGCACGGCACCATGGAAAACCAAGGTTCAGGCGGGCTTAACCTCCTCTACTTCGGCCTTGCCGCCAACTACTACGGCATCGGCATCGGCGCGAACATCTCCTACCGGTTCGGCAACATCATCAACGACGTTTACTCCACCCCCGAAGGCTCGGGACGCACGCTGTTTGAACACGTCATGCAGGTACGCGACTGGGACATTAACATCGGCCTGCAGTACACCCTCGCTCTGACCAAGGCAGACCGCGTGACGCTCGGCGCGACGTACACGCCCCGCAAGTCGTTCCTCGGCAAGACGTGGGTGACAAACCAGAACCTCGGCGACAACACCTCCAAGCCTGACACCGTGGCATATATGCGTATGAAAGGCAGCTACTACCAGCCGCACACCATAGGCGCGGGCATCAATTATACTCACGCACGACAGTCACGCTTCATGGTTGAAGCCGACTTCACTTACCAGAACTGGAAGGACGCGCCCTACTCGCCGCTGTATGACGACAAGGGGAACACCGTATTCCAGGGCATGGAGTTCAACGACCGCTACAAGGTGGCTGTCGGCGGCGAATACGTGCCGAAACTGCGCGGACGCTATCTGCAGCGCGTGGCATACCGCATCGGCGGGTACTACTCGCGCGACTACCTGAACATACGCGGCAACAACGTCAAGGAATACGGCCTGTCATGCGGCTTCGGATTCCCGACTCCCGAGGGGCGCACCGTCATCAACCTGGGCTTCGACTGGAAGCACCGCATGGCTTCGCCGACTTCGCTCATCTCCGAAAACTATTTCAACATCACGCTGGGCGTCAACTTCAACGAGCTGTGGTTCTACCAGCGCAAGATCAAGTAACCTGACGCACACGCCGTTATACAATGGACTTTCGCGCTGCATACAAGTCCGCGTGCCGGGTATTCTCTCCCGGACACTTTCCGGTGGCGATGATGCTCGCCGTCATCGCGCTGGCTTCATGCCACCAGGGGAAGAAAGTGGACGTAGCGGCATCCATCAACCCAAAGAAGATGCCGACGATGACCACAAAAAACGTGGTCACGTTCATCTCCGACTCGGGGATAATACAGTACAAGATAGTCTCCCCGCTGTGGCTGGTCTACAACGAGCGCGACACCCCCTACTGGTCGTTTCCCAAAGGTCTGTACCTGCAGAAATTTGACCGCAACTACAAGAAGATAGCCTCCGTCGCTGCCGACTCCGCCAAGTTCTATTCAGACCAGAAACTGTGGCAGCTCGACGGCAACGTGGAGCTGGAACGCCTCCCCGGCGACCTCTTCCTGACACAGCAGCTCTTCTGGAACGAACGCGAACACAAGATATATTCCGACTCGTTCATCCACATCAAGACAACACAGCACATGCTCGAAGGGTACGGATTCGTGTCAAACGACCGCCTAACGGACTACCGCATAATACGCCCCTCGGGAATGTTCCCCTTCAACAAAGACGCGCAGCCCGCAGCCACGCCCGTACCGCCAGGAGCAGCTGCCTCCGGCGGGCCTACGATAGCACCGGTGCCGCCCTCGCCAACGCCCTGACACTGCCGCACAGCCGCGACACGCCACCCTCCCTCCTCACGAAAACAAAACACGCCACAGACAATGGAACTGCAACTCACCTCCGCAATACTGATAACAATAATCGCAATACTCTTCTCCGGCCTCTTCTCCGGCACAGAGATAGCCTTCGTGCAGTCATCAAAAGTGCGAATGGAGATTGAGACTTCGCGCGGAGGCATCATCAACCGGATACTGCGACGCTTCTACCACAACGAAGACACGTTCATCTCTACGCTACTCGTAGGCAACAACGTAGTCCTCGTAATATACGGTATCGCAATTTCAGCCATCATCAACCCATGGCTTGACGCATGGTTTCAAAACGACGCGGCAGTACTGATAGTCAACACCATAGCATCGACAATCATTATACTGTTCACCGGAGAGTTCATGCCCAAAATCACGTTCCGCATCAACCCCAACTTCACAATGCGCCTCATCGCGCTACCCGTATACCTGATATACCTGGTACTGTACCCCATCTCCGCGCTCATCTCACACATCTCGCTGGGGCTGATGAAGCTGCTCGGCATAGAGTCCACCAGCACCAAGCCCGGGCGGCTCACTGTAGAGCAGCTCGACGACTACATACAGCAGAGCCTCGCCGGGCGCTCAGACAATGAGGAGATTGACAGCGAAGTGAAAATATTCCGCAACGCCATCGACTTCAAGGACACGCAGATAGAGGAATGCATGATACCACGCAACGAGATTGTCGCCGTTGACCTCGAAGGCACGTCGCGCAGCGAACTGGTAAACACATTCTCCTCAACCGGACTGTCAAAAATAGTCGTATACCGGCGTGACATCGACGACGTAGTCGGATACATACACGTCTCCGAACTCTTCAAGACCGACACGAACTGGCGCGACTGCATCAAGCCCGTCATCTTCACCCCAATGTCCATGCTCGCCAACAAGATGATGCGCCGCATGCTCGCCGAAAAACGCTCCGTCGTAATCGTAATCGACGAGTTCGGAGGAACAGCCGGCCTTGTCACCCTCGAGGACCTCGTGGAGGAAATATGCGGCGAGTTTGAAGACGAACACGACAAGAAACGCCTAATCGCCCGAAAGACCGGCGAAAACGAATACGAGTTTGCAGGCCGCGTCGAAATCGAGCAGATCAACGAGCAGTTCCACCTCGGAATACCCGAAAACGACCACTACCATACACTCGCCGGATACATACTCGAGACACGCGGCGAGCTGCCCCGCGTCAACGACACATTCGTCATTGGCGACCTGTCATTCACCGTGCTGAGAATGTCTGCCACCAAGATTAAACTTCTGCGTGTCAGACATGTCTGACATATACTCCGATTTGCCGCCGCACAATATACTGAACTATAGCGCAATAATCAGACAGCTCCGCCGTTTGGGAATATAAACAGGAGGCAAACCGGGCATTTGGAACGAGAATTGCCACCGCAAAACCGAAAACCAACGGCATCTGCCAGCCCAACAGCCGACAGATCCAAAAGACAAACTATAACTAATCGAAGTGGAAGATTGCGAAAGCTTTGTCCACAGGCAAACAAAACAACAACACTTAAAGCAATCACATCATGTCGAAACAGTCTTCTTTCACCACAATGGTCTGCACAATGCAAAACAGCCTGCTGTCTTTCGCATTGAAGCTCACCGCAAACCGGTCCGAAGCTCAGGACCTCGTCCAGGAAACGACACTCAAAGCCCTGAAAAACCAGGAAAAGTTTGTCGATGACACCAACCCCAAAGGATGGTTGCTCACCATAATGCGCAACATATTCATCAACAACTACCGCAAAAGCACACGCGAAAACACCGTAATAGACTCCTCCGAAGACCTCTACCACCTCAACCTGCCGCAAGACTCCGGCATCTCAACTCCCGAAGGAGCATACACCATGGCAGAAATACGCGAAGTGATCAAGAAGCTCCCCGAAGAGTTCCGCCGTCCGTTCTCAATGCACGTGGCAGGCTACAAATACGAAGAGATAGCCGACCGGCTGAAAATGCCACTCGGCACAGTCAAGAGCCGCATATTCAGCACACGCAAACGCCTGCGCGAATACCTCAAAGACTACCGTTGACCCACAAGCGCGGGCGCATCATGTACGTGACGCGCCCGCGCTTTCACATATCTCCTCACACCATTTTCTACCAAAACCATTCACCTAACACTCCCAAAACCATGACCAAACGACTGCTCATTTTCGTCCTTCCCCTCCTCGTAGTGCTTGCAATGCACCCCGGCTGCACATCCACCACAAAAACTCCACACGAAAGACCCAAAACAGTGCTGGCCGAAGATGATGGCTATGCAATACTGCGCGAAGTCGTCGATTCAGCCAAAGACGAGTATGACGTAGACGTTGTAGCCCTTTGGATAAAAGACCAGAAAACCGGAACGCAGACCAAACTGCTCCAGACAGTGCGACCCAACGGCGGCGCCTGGTATGTGGACGACGGAAAGAATTTCATACCCGCGCCAATCGACTCCATCAACGCAATCTACAACGCTTATATCTACAGTCAGGACCCGCTTAGAATAATAGTAGAAGGATGTCCAGATATGCGCAATATATACTCATACTTCATAGATGTACCGGCCCGGAAAGCGTGGTATGTACCGGCAAACTCAGGGTATTTAGTAACAACAGACTACGAAGGCTATATGATATTCCAGTCATACCGATATGGGCCAGACGGAATAGGCGGACGCTACACATTCCTGCATGTTTACAACGACGAGGGAGAAATGGTCGACTCCCTCAGCCTCGAACGCCTCTTCATAGAAAATCACGCCGGGGAACTCGACGACATCGACGAATAATCCCCTGACAGCGCTAGCATAGTTACCTCCAAGCCCGACAAAGATTGGGCTATTTCCTCAAATAGAACGAACCGATTTAGAACCAAGCCAACAACGCCCTCAAAATAACAAGGACGCCGATTACCCTTATCACTGTCGCAAAAAGTCCTGAGATTCTCAACCAACCCGGGACTCTCGATATGAGAAGCCACCCTACGAGGCATTGAACTAATGTACTGATGATTGGATACATTTTTTACAGTTTATATGTTCACTATATTGCCGTTTATGTCTATGATGTGCCGGATATGATAGGTGTGGTTGTTCAGTGCCAGATAACCGCCGGCTTCTATCACCAGTTTGCGGAGCATAATATGATCCTCAACGCCGTTGAGGTTGTAGACCGACACCTCGCCATATTCATTTTGGGCAACCATCCCTTTCGCCGTATCGTATGCCATTGTCACCGACGGCAAGCGGATAACATCGCAGTCCGCACGGCGGATAAAGTCGAAATACTTGCCGGATTTCGCCCAAATAAACTCTGTGCCGCCATCAGCCAAGTTGAAATCGTCATACAGCCCGTTTCGCGAGATGAAGCGACGTTGAGAAAGTTCATACAGGCAGAAATGCAGGTCTGCCGCAAACAGCTTCACGAAACCTCCGCAGCGTTCGAATGACACGTACTCAAAACCTGAGACATACGCTCCGTCTGCCAGGCTGTAACAAGCATACAGGCCGTTGACTTTCAGCATGGCCAACTCAGCCGACACTACCGACAACTCGTCAAAGACAGCCGGCAACACAAACTGATCCCCAGCCATCAGCCCGTACTGCCCATGGCGGCGCACCATGTTGTATCCGAAATCGCTTGACACAATGACTGGTTCGACAAAAAACAATTCATCGTCCGCCTTTGTTCTTTCGGCTATTGTCCTCACGAACTGGTCATTTTCCATTTGGCAAATGCTTTGAGACGCTGTTGAGGATACACAGCATCGTGAATGTATTGATGCCCAACGATGCCGCTATCTCTGACAAGCCGCTAGCATCTGGCATTCCGGACGAGCCAAGCACAAGCCTCCGCGACACCTCCTCATGCAGCGGCCACAACGACGATGCAATGCCCCCAGTGTAGTAATCGCCCAGGAAAAACCGGCTCAAGACAATATGCACCTTGCCGGGGACTCGCAGGTTGACATACTTGCAGGAGCATATCCGTTCCCCCTCTGATGTCACGACATCTGCACCGGCCTTAAACCGGCAATTTGTGCCGAACGAGAGCGACCTGCCTCCGTACACGTCGAGATATTGCCCGGACTTCATGCGTATAAGCAATACGCTCGACTGGCTTCCCCCTTGCGACAACTCTATCAGCTCGCCGTTCACCAGTTCGCAGTCTGCAATGTCCGCCACAGGCACGCTGTGCGAGCTACCGTCCACACTGTCCGCATTCGTCAGGGCAAGCAAGAACCCGTTATAGTCATCTGACGTGAATCCCGGATAGCACTCGCGCAACTTTTCCCGGTTGTTGTTCCACACTTTCTTCAACACGCTTTGCGGACACAACGCGAAATAGAACCGCCGCCGCTCGCTGTCGTATGACAACGGGCGGCAGCATTCTTTTGCCAGTATCTTAAATGCCTCTGCGCTACTTGCCGCCATATTTGAGACCAAGCTTGTCAAGCACCATGCGCAGCTGCAAGGCGTCTATGCCATAGTTGATGCCCTGCGCGGTCTTGTCGCCGAGTTCATGCACAGCAATAAGCTGGCCGTACTTGTCGCACACCGGGCCGCCGCTGTTGCCGCCATTGGTAGACATGTCATACTGCACCAGCTGCACATCGCGGTTGGGGTTGTACGGGTCAGAACGGAACGCGCTCAGCACGCCAGACGAGAAAGAAGCCGTCAATCCATGCGGATTGCCGAATGTAGCCACTTTGTCACCCTGGTTGGGACGCTGCTTCACTATGTCGAAATACGGGACTTTCTCGCCCTGCTCCAAATCGACAGACACTATCGTGATGTCGAGGCCGTTAGTGTCCGAACTCCACAGTATATTCTTGAAATTGCGCTTCTTGTCGGAATACACGTTGCTGTCGTCAGGACTGTCCTGATAAAGCACCGCAGCCGAACTCTTCTCCGCGCCCTGAGGCAGCACATGCCAGTTAGTCACAGCAAGGCCATTCTCGTTGATGAAAAAACCGGTGCCTATACCCTCGGGGGTCACTATCAAGAACGTGCGCTGCTTCATGTACAGTGCCAGATTCTTTTTTTCCGTCAGCGGCGCACCCGGAACAACCCACTGCACAGAGTCGAATGTCTCTGTCTGGTGGTAAGTGTCCGGATATTCCATTACTACCTGGCGGTTTATGCAATACGTGTTTGCGCCTTTCTCAACCACATACACATCCACCGTATCATCAGGCTTGACTATGTACTGTGTCCTGCTGTGAGAGTCAGCATACAGGACCACCTCCTTGCCGAGGAACTGCGAGCGCAGGAACATCTCCACATCCGTGCGCCCGGCCTCTACGCCCAAGAGCCGTGCCTTCAGCCCCGAAGCGAGCGTCAGGACATTGCCGTTCACCTCCTGCACTGTGCCCGAATAGCCGTTTATCGGCGTACCGGAGTTCGTGCCGCCCTCGCTGCCGCCACCTACACACTTCTTGGCGATGAAAAACACTGCTATTATCGCTGCTGCTATCAGAAGTACTTTCTTCATACTGATATTGCGTTTATTCAGCCTTGGCCTCGAGAGGATCCGTGATTTTCACAGAGCGACCGTCCACTATGCCCTTTCCCTTGCGGACTGTAGTGATGTTGTTGTCAGCCGTTATCTCGCCAACAAACTTGCCCACTGCTGCCGGCAAGCGGTACGACAGGTTGTTCTTGAAAATCTGCCGGGATTCCCCCTCCAGTTCACAAAGCTCATACTCACTGCTTCCGTCAGTGTATCTCGTAACCTTGAACGTTGACTCCGGCTGCTGTTCCGCTTTCATGTTCTTGAAAATGTACGAGCCGTCTCCCTGTTTCACAGGACAGCTGGCATACCGTACACTCGCAACCTCTTTGGCCGCAGCTTGAGGCGGAAGATTCGGCGGAGTGACGACCGCCGGATGCTCTGTAGTGTCATTTGCAGGTTGCTGTACGTCCAGCTGCTGCACCGCCACGAAATTGCCGCCTTGGAAATATGCCAACAACGCTTCGGAGACAGTTCTCCAGGCATTGGCAAACTCCGGACTGTTTATATTTACTGCCATATTATTCTGTTATTGGATTAGTGAATACTGATTTCGAGACGTTCTTCGACCTCCCAAAATTTGCCGCACTTGGTGATTTTGCCGGGATTCTTGTCAGTTATCTTTGCTCTCATGGGGTCACCGTTGAACATGAACGGCTTCACATAATAGCCAAGCAATTGCAAGTCGCCGCGTATCAGATCAAGCGCGTCAGGATTGATGCGGTATGTGCCGACACCAGCCTCGGGGTTTATCTCAAGCATGAAAAACTTCTCTGATGTTCGTGATTTTGTCATTGTCTGCGCGGAGAAGCGGAGTGTGCCTTTCGCATCCGGGAATTGAAGATTAGCGAAATACACTACTGCCGCCGGTGCTTTTTGCACCTTCTTTCTTTCCTCTGCTTTAGACACAAGCTGAGTATTGACAGTGTCCGTTCTGACCGCAGAATACTGCGGCTGTGAGTAGTCTCCCGACGCACTGGCTGAAGCCTTAGCCTGCTTTGAAAGAGCATCAATCTGCTCTTTCGCGTCTTTCAATGACTTAGCCAATGTAGCCAGAAGGCTTCGAGTTTCCAAAACCTCCTTTTTCATGCCAGAGACCATCTTCCACGCCAGTATGCCGACACATACACTCAAGCCGACACCCACCCAACCCGCAAGGCAATTGCCTTGCGAGCTGGTGGTCGCAGTATCTGGTTGCACTGTCACGGCAACTGTGCTGGTAGTGTCTGCTGCCGCTTGGGCAGGTTGTGCCGCAGCAGGAGCTGTGACACTGTCCTGCACCAAGGGTTGAATTGTATCTGTATTGATTTCGTTTGTCGCGCTCATGAGATGTTATTTTGTCTATTAACTATGAGCTTTCATCTCGCTTTTTGCCTGAACCGCAAGTTCCTTGCCGATGATGTACAGCGAGTTTTTCAGCGGCCAGAAGAACATCGGCTCTTTCAACTTGTTTGTTGCAGCTTGACCTGTAGATGAAAAGGCTTTCATCTGTCGGAAACTCGGCATAGCATAATGGCGAAGTTTTTCAACCAAATCATTGGAGACGTTGCAGCCTATATCACTCAACACGTCGATAAAGCTTATGTCGCTGAACAAACCCATGAATTTCTGGAAGAACTGCAATACAGCATCCTCTACATCAGGTGTTATGTCTGCATAACGCATTGTTTGTTCAGGATCTTCATCCTCGAACCCAAAACAGTTGTCCGCATCGGGGTTAATAGGATCGGGAAAGTTCAAAGACACCAATGCACCTGTAGCGGTTACCTCCTTGGGATTCGGGGCAAACGTCACAGACACCGCAGCTTCTTTCAGCTTTTGGTTCTCAAGGACACCGCCTGCGTAGTGGAATATTGCATTGACTACACCAGAAATATCAGCAACCCCGCTGCTTATCAAGCGAATATACTTGCTTCCCATACCCGTGAATGACAGATTACGAGGCGGATCAACCTCATCTGTATGTAGACAATATGCCATATAGAAGGCAAGCGCTGAGAAGTGGACTACAAGCAACTGCCGCATCACAGGAGATGACAGAATAACTCTTGAAAGCCGTGTATTGTCATCGTTGGCAAACAAATAGGAGATGATGTCTGCCGATGAATATGCACTCTCAACCACATTGGTTACGTCACTCGACAGTCTATTGCCCATAGCATCCTGATAGAACTTCAGGAAACCATTGGCTTTGTCAGCCTGAGCTGCCAAAACAATACCGTCATTCCACAAATCGTTTGCTGCAAAGAATGCAGAGAATACATGAGACTCATTGCTGAACGGATTTACATAGAGAATGTCTGTCGTACCACCGCCAATATCCATATTGACATACGGCTCTCCAAAATCCAAATCTGCAAGGAATGAATAGTACGGCGCAACACTTTCTGTGAGATAACGGATGTCTACATCGCACTGCACTGCCACCTTGGCATCATCCCATGCTTGCTTGAAATTATCCAAGTCCGTGACACGCATCGCAATAGGGTATGTCACCACAAGGCGAAATTTATCAGATCCGCCATTGAGGACACTCTTGTTCTTCATCATCCACAGCATTTGCGTGAAGAAAGTGCTCATACGATCTGTTGCATGCGGATCATTCCAATCCCACTTGATGTTCGTCTTGTAATTGTTTGAATTGCAGATGTCCTCGTCATAGTTGAAACCGATGTTGGTGTTGAAGAACATCTCCAACTTTACAGGAGAGCCATCAGCTTGATATGTGGCAGTACGCATCGGGAACTTGAGTTTGCCGCCGCCCAGTTCGGCTGGGACAAACTCTCGGTTCAACTCTGCTACAAACGCGCCAAGGGTTACAGGTCCATCCTCATTGTGAAATTCAACCATTTGACTGTCAACATCACTATACTCAAAGGGGACAGCATTCTTTTTGCCAAGTGGAATTCCAGGAGTTGACTTCAGACAGCACACATGGGTGTTGGACGTGCCGAAATCAATGCTGAAAGCAAATGAAGAGGTTGCCAATGCGGCATCAGAGTTGACTTTCTTGAAAATCGGGATTATCAGACCTTTTGCCTCCTCACCGCCTGAAGTCACAGACGATTCGATATACGAAAAAGCTCCTTTTACATGAATATGCTCTGTAGAAATTCGGGGATTTATTGTACGGACTGCCTTTCCCGAATTCACAGCAGTGCATGACTCGAAAAACTCCAACTTTACATTGTCAACTTTCGAACCGACCATAACATTGTATACGTTACGACCCGTATTAGGTTCAAGACGGTAGAATGGGAAGACAGCCAGGTCAAATGTATTGTCAGTAGCACAATTCAACACATCACGACTGCCGTCACTCGTGTCATACTCTTTCTCAAAGCAGATTGTGTTGCCTCCGACCAATGGGAGTTTGAGCCTCACCGTAAGCGATTCTGCCTCCTCATCACAATCGACTAAAAGCATACCAGTGCATTTGCCTTTATCGTCAAAGAGGTCTGACAATTTAAAGTACTCGAAGAATGTCTTCTTGAGCGGCAGTAGAAACGAAATGTCCTTTTCACTGCCAGTGAAGAACTTCTTTCCGTTTATACGATAGCTGACCGCAATGACTTTCTCCTCGAAGAAGTCATCTATTGTCAGATACGGATATTTAGCCCCGACACCAGGGAGTAATCTGTCATGGATAGACGAAGAGAGCATTGGAGGGATAACGTGTTTGCCCGCTTCCCATTCCACTTCGTCAACATATTTCAACCCTGAGACGCCATTCTCTGTGAGAGCCAGCGGTGTCTTGGCATCGGTGTCTCCATGTTTGAAGAAGTCCACAGTTGGTGCAAGGATATAACCCGATGTCTCTGGATTAATCTTCACCGTACGGTTTTTCACACGCATCTGAATACCATTCACCACCACAGGTGCACCGCCAACTCTTTTTGACATGAGCAGCTTTACTCCGTGATAGTTAAATGGGTCAGCATTTATGGCGTTAATCTCTTCCTGCATGTCATTAGAATAAGACGCCATACTGTCCTTTATGTAGGTAGACAGCCCTTTAAGAGGACCCACAATGCCTGCCATATCCGTACTTCTAAGCCGGAAGAGATACTCTCTGAATGCCTTACTTCTCGCATGAAGAGGACGCGCACTATGATTGAACAACGGCTCGCCGCTCTTATACCCCTTAAATTGGAGTTCGTGACTTTGAAGCACAGCATCCAAATTGGGGGAGGTGTAAACCAATGAAATTGGGGACGTACCTCCTATCACACTGCCGCCAACCAATACATTATTTGTCACTTGACCTCCCCAAACAATGAGGTTTATGTTTTGTCCTTGCAGCGGCCCGAAACTGAATGCAGACCTGAGTGCAGAAGCCAACCGCCCATGCGCAGGGTTGTTTGATGCTTCCAAGTTCAGACACTCCGTGCCTACATCCCATTTCAAAATATGGAATTTGGGGTCATCCCCATACATGAAGATGAACTCGAGCATATCGAGCAATTCCCCAACGAGTTCGTGATATGGAGTTGGAACAATCTTGTTTTTTTCATCGGGAACGCCTTCATGCCCATGTTGAGAGTCTTTTGACTGAAGTTTGTTAACCTCTCGCAAAGCAGCGGAAAACAAGAACAGCCGCGCCATGGGAGAAGGTATTGACGATCCCATTTTGCCCAAGGCAGCTCCGTGTTCCGTAAGCTTGTCTTCAATGCTCGCAGGATTAATGCTGCTTGGAACAATTCCTTGCTGCACTGGTCCTGCGGCAACTCCTGAACTTTCTATTGTAAAATAATTTGCCATGGTTGTGTATTAGTCGGTTGAGGTTAGTTTCTTGAATCCCTTGACAGATGCACGGTGAAGAATGTCCGCAAACACCCATTCGGGTTCATGGCCGGCTCTTAGAGCATTGGTATTGGTGTCATAATGCCCGTTCCCATTCGCATTGTCTTTGATTTCAGAATCCATGTATGTATTCAAGTTATCATCAGACAAAAATGCTTTCTTGTTTTTACTGCCAATGGACCACCATGCAGACTTTTTTGAATCATCCTCTGACATTTTAGGGCCTTGAAGTATGATATCAGAATATGCTCTCTTCTTATCCTTGTCCTCATCACCCATATCACAGAGACCCAGACGATGAGAGTTTGCAGGAATAGTATCGCCATTACCCTCAAAGTCAAGCTCTTTCAGCCATGCCTGATACTTGCTGTAGAATCCTTCCAAAGCAGTACACAACTTGCGGAGGTCGCTTGCATTGCCGTCATCGGCACCTCCTGCAACAGCGTCTCCAAGTCCGATATACTTGTAGTATGATTTGGCTTCCGCCTTTTTACTGTGGATTTCATCATGGTAGAATTTCAGACCTATCGCCAGTTCCACGAGATGATTCAACACCTGATTTTTTGATGTAGCATCAAAATCATCAATAAACAGACGCTTTTTCAGCTCCAGATCTGCGTTAACCGCGAACTTGAACTCTGTTTGGCTTGCACCTCTACCCGCGACATAATGCTCTATCATCATAGCGGCTATCAGCTCAACCATATTTGCATTGTTCTGCTGGGTTGAACCGCCCTCGCTGTATGATATCACAGAGGACTGGAGATCTCCGACATAGTACACCTTATCGATTTTGTTCTTCAACTGTGAGTCATCGTAGTAACTCAATGCAGCCTTGGTCTTGGAATTGAACCGCGAAGCCTGAATTGCTCCGCCCTGTTTTATCATCGGAGCAAAATAGGGAAGCACAAGGATTGCAGCGGGCTTTGCCCCCGGCTTTTGCGTTCCTATGGCTTTGACAATCTCCGGGATGCCAGATGCGCCAGTGCCACCAAATAGAGACCCTATAATTACGACCTTGTCTCCATTGGTTGGGTCATAAGTCGATATGAATGTCCGGAATTTATCTGTGTTGCCGATATTATGGAACACAACGCTGCCAATATTGGGATTGCCCTTGAAGCCCACCACCATGTCAAGGTTCAGCTCCGTATCTGCATTCCCAGACTCATCATACAAACTTGTCAAAAGACGTTTTGTAGCCAGTGTAGACCCATACAAATCACTATAACCGATGTGGTCTGCAAATATCTCATTTTGGACAATGTCCGTGTTTTCACCGCCAGGACCGAATGGGAATATATACGGATTTTTCTGATCAAACAGATTCCACAGTTTTGCGGCGAAGAACTGTCCAGACTGACCTTGCAGGCCACCCGCTACAGTGTGGTGCGTGAAAGCGGCGTTGTGGACATCGGCATAGTTCTGCAGCAGCTCTACGGTCTTTACCTTGTCTGCATTGTCAACATCGTAGTCAACTATGATGGGGTAGACCTCATAGTTGTCAAACGTCGGCGCACCCGAGGCAAGCACCATCGTCAGCGAGCGCAACACACGCTCGCCGGTTCCGCCGATCGCAAATATAAACAGTTTTGGCATATATCCGTGTGGTTTATGGTTTCAACATTGGTATCGCTTTGCCGGTGACGGTGAAACGCTTCACTGCCAGGCTCGCGAGGAAGAAGAAAAGAGCCGAAAGCAGGGCTGTCGTCAAGTCAAACTCAAAACGCACATCGCCGCCCTTGTCGAGGTCGGAGCTGATCTCGTTTTTCACCTTTGTCAAGTCGGCGATCACTGTCGGCGACACGCTCGCTTCGCCTGTTTTCTTGACGTAGTAGTCGTCATTCGCTTTGTAGAACGAATGTGAATAGAATACCGAAGCTGTATCAGCAGTGGAGGACTGGCCTATCAGCACCAGGTCGGCGTAGAAGTAGCTTACCACCGCAGTGACTGCCATAAAAATCCACCACACGCCTATCTTGGCATACTTGCCGCTCTCCTTGCTGTTGCAGCATAGAAAATAGAACGCCAACGCGCCGACTATGCCGAGGATCAATGCCCCGAGGACGCCCCACAAGAAACCTCCTGAAGTGTTGAAGAAGTTCTCGTGGAATTGCCCTTCCCAGCACTTGGAACTCGTTACCCAGAAATAGAGGAAATCCATGTTGTTTGATATATAGAATTAGATGAAGATGAATGATTAATTTAGTTTGTATATGAAGTCCGCCTGAAGGAAGGGGACATCTGCTCCTTCAAGGGCATTGAACATTCCTGTCACAAGCGTTGCCAGCCCGAAGGTCGTCTTCTCGTCAGGTCCGTTAGTGTCGTCCTCGGCGTTCCATGCGCCGATCCACTCCGCCGGCACTTCGTTGGGGACAAGGAACGTGATTTTGACTTTTCCGTCACCCTCCGGCGTTGTCGGGACTGTTGTGGGAATGACAGCGACCAGACGATTGCCGCCGGAGGTCTCTTCCTTCTTCACTGTCACAGGCAGAGCCGCGCCATGGTTCATCACCTTGACCTTGGCTGCGTCCACGTCCTTCATGCACTCGGGCAAGTCGAGAATGAGCGTCACATCCAAGCCCATGGTTTCCAGCCGAGCATTGTCGCCCTTCGAGAGGACTGCCTTGCCATGCCCGGCGAGGTCATGCACTCCCATGAAGAACGTCCCCTGCGGCGCGTTCAGCTTCGCTGTCTGCGTCTGCAGCCAGCGCATCGCGCCTTTCTGGCCGAGGGCAATCACATAATACGGCCGCTTGATCTCATTTCTCAGCAGCGGACACGTTGCCGACGTAAGGCGCACATTGCGGGAGTTCCAGTAATCCCCCTTGTACTCGCCTTCATACCGGAATATGGCAGCTGCAAGGTCTGCATGTCCCTTAAGTGCATGTTCTATCTCACCTCGCAACGATGCCAACGCATTCTTCGTGTCGCCGGCAGAACCGACGCTCATGATGCCGTCTGTCACCAGATAGACCAGCGTGTTCACCGTGTCTATGCGGCACGCGGCATCCTTGAAGAACTTGTTAAACGAGGTCGCAGTCAAGTTCGGCTGCTTGCTGACATCGCCGATTATGTTCATCACAAGACCCTTGTACGGAACTGGATTGTCGAGGAAGAAAATCTGTGTCCTATCCAAGTCCAGGTTCTTGATTTCCGAGACCGTATTGACAAGGTTCGCCCCCTTGGAGACGAAATACGGCTTCATGCTGCCCGAAGCGTCAAGGTAAATCGTTGCACCCTCCGGCTTATTCCCCTCCGGCTCGTTTATTTCCTTGTAGCTCGCAGATGCCACATTGTCTTTCAGGACGGGTGGTAGTGGTGGTGGTGGTGGTTTGACGATAAAATAAATCACTATGGCAGCAACCACTACTGCTAAAGCAATTATGATTCGTTTTTTCATTGTCTATGTATTAGAAGGTTATAACTCCTGTTTTCTTGGCCTGCACGCCGTCAACCGAATACCCCACCTCCGCAATATCGTATATCACTGACTGCGGCTTGTTGTGCGTATCCATGTTGTCGCGGTGGTTAGTGCAATTCGGGCAGAGGTTGTTGAGGTCTGGCTCTGCACCCTCTGAACGACCATAATTGCCCTCGTCAATGCCCATGGCAAAAAGCGGCGGCAGGTCGAAGCTGATGCCAAACCTTACGTACAGGTCTTCGACAGCCTTGTAAAGCGAGAATACATTCTTGCGGTAGAACATGATGCCCGATTCGTCCCGGTCAGGGTCAGTCATGAATGGCATCCTGCTGTATGCGAAGTATCTGCACAGAGTGCCTATCGGGGAGTCTTCAGCCTCGATAGCCTCCGACAGGGCTTTCTGTATCTGTTTCCGCACTTCGTCAGGTGCTGCACCTTCCTCCAGCTTTACAGTCTTCAAATTCTCCAGACATTGTTTCAGCGAAGATTTCAACCGTTCTTCTATCTCGTCAGACTGTGATGAGAAATCATCTGTGTCGCTGTTGCAAGGTGTCACCAATGGCATTTCGAGTTCACCTTCCACCTTATTGACACCCGTTTGCAGGGCATCAACAAGTGCATCGGCTTCACCCTTCAAGACAGATTTCGTACCTTTAAGGTCTGCCTTAAGCTTCGAATTATCGTCTGTGAGAACAGTGTTCGCGCTTTCAAGTTCATTATATTTGTCGCTCAACTCGGTCTTTTCCTTTGTCAGTTCCGCTTTCACAGATTCGGTCTGTTTGGTATAGACTTTCAGCAACTGAACTGGACTTGCCTCCTTATCCTCTGATGTTTGCGACGCGGCTTGTTCCTCCGCCGCGTCATCCTTCTTTATCAAGGCTTGCAGTTCCGCGACGACCTCCGAGACCTTCTTGTTTGCATCTGTTGCCTTCTTCTCCAAGTCTTTCTTTTCGCGGTTTGCAGCTTCCCGATTGTCTTTTATTCGACGATTCAGTTCATCAATCTGCGTCTTATAGTCAACCTCCTGGTCATTGTGGGTCTCAGAGCCAGTCTCAACTGGCTTCTGCGGCTTGTCTACAGAAGAAGTTGTTTTTCCAGCGGCTTGTTTCTGATCATTCTTCAGTTGCTCATACACCTTCGCAGCTTCAATAGCACGAGAAATATCATAAACAATGGCATCAACCGGTTTTATGGCATCGATATGGTCATTTTCATTCCGAAGCAACTTGTTTATTTTCCTAACCAGCCACGGCATAATCAAGTTTGCATACTTGTCAATTTCGGCATCTTCAGACAGTAGTATCTTAACCCTGTCTTCATCGTTGCCTTTGAAACGACTGGCAATAGTCTTTATCGCTATTTCCGGGGAATTAGGATCAATACAACCAAGATTCTCGTCAGAATAAATCTTAAGTTTTGACACCAACCAACCAATAACGGTTTTGGCATTTTTGTCCAACAAGTCATTGTCAACTTCTATAGTTCCTCCACTGATTGGCGATTGAGAGTCCTCTTTATACCGTGACGTGAGCAACTGAACAAATTTCGTCAGCACTGCTTTTGCGCCTTCATCTTTCTTCTCTCCGAAAGCGTTCTCAAGCAGACGACTCAAACCCTTATTTTTGCCAATTCGCGACTTTATATCACTGATTAGTTTATAGTACAATACACTTTCGACATAAGCAGACTCTTGACACGGCGAATTGCCCACCATTTCTTTGACTCGGGACACAAAATCACCGTCTTCACAAGGAAAGAGTATCTGCTGCAATTTTTGTAATGCCTCTGCCTTAAGATTCCATTGATCGACAATCTTTTCATACTTCTCTCTTTTTGTCAGATTTGTATTGTCGTAAGGATAGAGAGCCAAATACAACTCATCGATTGACAAATCTGTCGCTTCAGCCTCTGATTCTTGCTTTACCACCTCGGTCGTATCATCAGTTGACGCCGCCAGAGTGTTGTCATTTTGCGATTCTTCAGCACTGAGATTGTCACTGTCATCTTTTCCCGTTAGGGGATTTTCTTTGTCTTTGCTCCCCTTGGGCTTGCGACCAGAAAACCAGTTCTTCGGGTTCAACCACGAAAAGAATTTCTTTTTGCTCATATCATCAAATAGTTACGGGCCAAATACTGCGTTTTGTTATCTCACTCGCGAGGTCAACTCCCTTCGGGGAGCTGCCTATGGATTTCTTGCCGTCCACGTACAGTGAGATGTTGTTCTTGTAGTCCAGCATAAGCTTGACGTTGAGGCTGTTTTTGCCGCCAAAGTCCGCCATATCATATTCCTCCATTTCAGAAATGAACTCGAGGTCTCCTTTGGAATAAGCGTCCTGTGTCGCTGCTGGTGAAAGGTATGTCTGCACCAGCTTGATTTTATCGGCTGATGCTGTACCCTCTGCTGTCACGTTAGGACCAACAAAATTATCGAATGCTTCATGCCCCTCGACAAATGGGTTTTGGGAATGGTTCAGCAACTCCACATACCGTATTTTGCCGCCCTCGGCCTTATATACAATGCCGTATGATGCGTACAGCCGCCGTGAACGTATCACAACCGGAGATTCCGGCAAGCTGAACTTGCCGGCACGAAGCATCGCGCCCTCTGCTACTACTGTCTTGGACTTGTCCTTGTTTTCACCAGTACCGTCAAATTTGACCATGTGAACACTTGTGCCGAGCGCAGCCTTGAGAGCGTTCTGCAATGCGCCGAGACGGCAGCTGCGACCAGACATCAGTACAGTGTCTATTTTCAGATTTGGATCGCCGATAGACGTCAGCAACTGACGAATGACACCTCCTGTTACTTGTGTGAGATACTTTTTGAACCGAGAATCATCGAGTATCAGCGAAGCGGCAAACGATGTAGTTCCAAACTTCAACTCTGCATCAGATGCAACAAGTTTCGGCTTGATGTCATTCTTTACTGCCTCCTTGACCTTTAGACGTTGTTCACGGCTCTCCTTATTTGCAGCGCGTGTCAGCGATACCGTACCTTTGCCAAGGATAGACTCGCCTTCGGCGTTCTTGACCTTGTCGCTTATTATTTCGGCTATCAGGTAATCCAGGTAGTTGCCGGCCTTGCCCGTACCGATTTTGCCGAGAATATCTACAACGACCTTGCCATTCGCGTTTACCGATTTGCGGAAGAGGGTGATGTCGAGCGTACCTGCTCCCATATCATACACCAAGACAGTCTCGTCAGAGTTATACTTACGCAAGCTGTGTTCATTGAACGAGTACCAGTTGTCGAGATAATATGCAGCCACGGCATCAGACTCGCTCACGAAGCGCAGATAGCCGTCACGGACTTTCGGGAATGTTGAGCGTGCTATTTTCTCAAGTTCTCTGAGATGAGCCGGCGTATATGTGTTCGGGTAAGTAAGGACGAGCTTGTTGATATTCTTGTCCTTGCTTACGGGAGAGATGAAATATCTGAACAGTTCAGCATACGCCTCATTGAAGATTGACGAAATACGGAGTATGCACGACTTCTCCTCAACAGCATCCTTTGCCATTACAGAACCGATTTGTCCGGTCTCATCTCGTCGAGTATACTTGAAGGTAGTATAGTCGGCAGTTTGAGGCAAGAACTCATTGCCGACCAATATTTTAAGGCACGGCAGCAGTCTCGCGACCTCCTCTTTCATCAGGCTGGATGTGGGCGACAGGCAAACCGACAGACCGAGGTATGGGACTTTGGCATCAGCACCCAACTGGCTGCACAGCGTACTTTGATTTGCGGCAGCCACAGCATGGAACAGGATGTCTGACGACAGGAACGGCGTTCCCGTCTCGATTGTGTCATTCTTGTATTTTCCGCTTTCTGCATTTGGGCTTTTGAATATACTGTCCTTGGCTTTTTTCAGGTCAAGGATGTTCTGGTCGTAGCGACAGACGATGGCTGAAGAGCCGTAGTCCACGCACAGCCATTCGGGGTTCGGCTCGAGATGCAGCTGCCATGTTATCGGCACACGGCCGGTTCGTTTCGACTCCTCGTCCAGGATGCCGGTCCCGTCCTTGTCCTCCCAATAGTCGAATGTCAGGACAGTCTGGACGCGGAAGTTATAGTCCTGCGACCTCTGGAGGTCTGCTATCCGCGAGGGGTCGAACGAGACTGTCAGTTCGGTCTTGGCGTTAGGACCGTTGGGAATGAACAGTCCATTCGAACTGCTCATGTCCGTAAGCCGTGCACCGTCGATGTCTACAAACTGGGCAATCTTCTTGTTGTCAACGCCTATTACATCGACATCCTCGAGCAGCAGCTCTGACAGTGTGAGGTTCTTAATATGCAGGCCGGCACGCGGATTTGACTTGTCAGTCGCCATATTGGATAGAACGACTGTAGCAAATTTGGAAAGGCGGCTACGAGGAACAAAATCCAGAGGAATCGTCAGAGTGCGGCTGTTATCGCACAGTTCCCGCTTGGTCTGTCCGTCGCCAGGGTCGGTCTCGAGGAACACTTTCAGCTCCGTCCCCTGCAAATCCTTGAGCAAGTCAAACTGCGCTTGGTCGAGGATGGTCTCCTTCACTTCAGGGCTGTATGCTGCTGAAAGCACTATTGAGGTTTGTATAGTGTACGTTTCTTTCTCCTTCAAAGGATTTGAAACAGTCGTGAAGTCCACATAAACCGAGGTTCTCACTACATTGTCGCGTCCAGGGCTGATGCGCATATTGTTCCGCCCGCGTATGTCATCGCCTTCGCTGAGCGACACGATGCCGTTGATCGCCTGGTCACCCCGGAACAGCTGGACGTTAACCGATGCCAGCTGGTCAGGCGTAAACTTGAACTCCTCATCCAGCCATATAGCCAACGTGCCGACTTTCACCTTGCCGAGTGTTGACGCATACTGAACCTGGTCGTTTTCGACATATATCTTATACTGCGCCTTTGCCCCGAGCGGCTGGAAAACGACATCTATCTGATGCTGTACAGAGTCAATTTCCTTCTTGGGGTCATCTTTATCCAGCAGGTTGACCGTAAACGTAATAGGATACGACCTCGGATTTGCGTCCTGCGGGCGCGTGCAGTCCTTGATTTCGCCCTGATGAAACAGCAGCTGAAACGGCATGGCCATATCCGTAACACGAGCCGAGACCGGAAACTCCGACTGCGGGAACTCCTGGCCGTCATACAGTATGGAGAACAGTTTGCTCCTGTCGCATACCACCTCGTCGGGGACATTAATGTCAGTTATTGAAATGCCCACCTGACGGTCAATGCGGTTATGCTTGCGAAATATACCGGGCAGGAAACCGCGCTTCGGCTCCAGCACCTTGACATTCCACTGCAACTCGACATTGACCTTGTCAGTCGAGGGATTTTTCAGATCTATCTTGATTTGTTGCATAGGTCAGACTTTGGTTATCTTAAGTTTGTCATCAGAGGGGCGGTAAGAATTGATTTTCAGCCAACAGCGGTACAGCACCAGCGCAATGGCAACTATCAGTATGAGAAGTATCACCACATCCCATATCATCACAGCGGTGAACACGTCATCGCCAGACCACCACCAGAAGAAATCGGCGAGCGGCAGCAGTCCCAGTACCTTGGCCTCGTCCTGCAGTTGCACCTGCTGCACTTGTGTCATGCCGCTGCTGAAATCCTCGTTGCGGTATGAGACCAGACATCCATTATACAGACCGTCCTTGTACTGCAGTGACATACATATCATTATCGAATCCCCTCCTTTGACCTTGTCAGAAGGTATGGTGAAATCAAACTTGCCGTTGTCGGCAGCACCGAGTATCTCGCTGCCGGCAGCGTACTTTATCACAATTTCCCGTATGCTGTACTTCGCGGTGTCTTTCGCTGCTACGGTCACACCCAAACGGAAACCTCCCCTTACGCGGCGCAGCGGCAGCGGCGAGGGCATATCAGTCACCGAATATATAGACGGTCTCTCTGCCACTACGACCTTGTACGGCACTATCTTGTATTTGCCATCTGGAGAGACTGGTATATTTTCTAAATTTCGCCCGCCATACTTTAACTTGATACGGACAAAATTGAATTGCTCGTTAAAATCCGAAAGCTTATTGAAAACTGTTTTCTGAATGTTCTTAAATGCTCCTGTGTTTGCCCCTGGAGTTACAGAGAAACTATCCCATTCCTTCTTAGGATCATCGTCTGTGTCATTCACGACCTCATCGGTTATGAAAATCAACAATGTTCTGTCTACCGCGCACTCCATAGATTTGCGTTTATCTCCAGTCTCAATCACAGCAAAGGGCTTCGCAAGAGACTGCATAGAACCAATAACCCCCAGATTATATTTTGGCTCACCTGCAGGCCAGTTCGGGAAATTAGACCGAAGGCTTTCTTTCATCTTCGCCCAAACTACAGGGGAACCATTTGAAAACTTATACGGCTGCACAAATTTCACTATGGAGGGATTTGCGCCTTCCATAGTATATGCCACCATGCTTATATAGTCCGTGGAAGAGTCGTAGCCGTTATCTTTCAGCAGTTTATCCAGCTTATTCAACAATGCCGGAGACCTGTACGCAGCAGAGTAACTAACAGGCATCGCTCTGTCAAAAGCGAATATATAATGTGTTGACACCTTTTCTGACGCCCTTGCCGGGGACAGTGCCGCCATAAACAGCGCGACCAAACACGCCACCCTGAGGATCATACGTTTTATGAACCCCATACTATTCTTGTCTTGGCTGTTTCCACTACAACACCTATACAATTTATGCCAATGTTTTGGTTTCATGCTATTTAAGTCTTACTCTATCTGCGAGTGTAAAACGATTTTGTGTACTTCTCTTGGTAAGAGAAGTACACAAATGGCAATGAGTTGACTATCAATATTAAATGCAAATCAGCAACGGAGTGCCGCAGAGAATTGCTCAACCTCGGTGACAATTTTACTGATGTGGAATTTATTGTATGTTTCTTCAAATTATTACTGTCCGCTAAACCGCAGAGAGGCACACCCAACTTCTTGAAGAGCAGAAG
>URTA01000036.1 GCA_900550645.1 uncultured Porphyromonadaceae bacterium | reverse complement strand
CTGAACAAGGAGAACGGCGGCATCACCGACGACCGGTACATCACCGACCCGGCTGAATTGCAGGGCGGCGTCAGCAAAATAGAATCGAAAAGCATACCGACGATGCTGTCAAACGCCCACACGCGATTGCGTGGCACGGAGTTCTATATGTCGCACGCCTACAACGTAGGCTATTGGCGCGAGGTGCAGGTCAACGATACACTCACACGCGAAGTGTACGTCCCGGTGACGAAATTCATCTACTCGCTCGACTACCGCAAGGGTGTGCACATATTCCGCAACACCGACATGGCGCAGGGCGACGAAATGTGGGGCGCACGACGCTACCTGAACGCCGAGGCAACAGCCGACGAGACCCGCTACTGGCAGCTGTCAAATACCCTGGGCGTATCGATGATCGAGGGCTTCCGCCGCTGGGCGAAGTTCGGGCTGGCAGCATACGTCACATACGAGACGCGGCATTTCACACAGGCCAACAACGGCTGGACGCCGCCTGAGGATAGCGGCGACGGCGAAACAGCCGCCACAACTGCGCTAACGCCGCTGCCTGACGGCGTAGCGGTCAAACCGACAGACTCGCAAAACCTGCTGTGGGTAGGCGGACAGCTCACCAAGCAGCGCGGGGCGGTGTTGCGCTATGACGCTGACGCGCGTTTCGGCCTCATTGGCGACGTGGCAGGCGACATCGAAATAAACGGCAACATCTCGACCGACATACGGATGCTCGGCGACACGGTGAACATCTCCGCGCACGGGCATTTCCGCAACCTCGACAACCCCTACCTGCTCAAGCATTTCATCTCCAACCACTACGCATGGGACAACGACCTGGGCAAGACCCGGTCGATACGCGCCGAGGGCGCACTCTTCATACCCTGGAGCAACACCCGCATCTCTGCCGGCTGGGAAAGCGTGCAGAACCATGTATATTTCAACACCGCCGGACTCCCGTCGCAGCACGGCGGCACAGTGCATGTATTCTCCGCCTCGCTGACACAGAAGCTGCGCCTGGGCATCTGGAACTGGGACAACACACTGACATACCAGACATCGTCCAACCAGGAGGTGCTGCCGCTGCCCGCGCTGTCGGTTTATTCCAACATGTACCTGCATTTCCGCGCTTTCCGCGTCCTGCAGCTGCAGATTGGCGTGGACTGCGACTACTACACGCGATACCGTGGCGTAAACTACGACCCGGCGACAATGGCGTTCCGCGTGGGCGACGACTGGAAGGTCGGCAACTTCCCCTTCTGCAACGCATACGTCACAGCCAAGCTCTACCGCGTACGCTTCTTCATACTCTACTCGCACCTCAACCAGGGATGGTTCACCAAGGAGTATTTCTCCATGCCGCACTATCCCGTCAACCCCCGGCGGCTTCAGTTCGGGCTGTCGGTAGATTTCGCCAACTGACATGGCACAGGCACATGACACAGATGTCTGCAGACAGCCGCTCTTGCGCCGCCTGAAGCCTCGCAGACGCGGTTACATGGTGCTGTATGCCGCCCTGCTCGCTGCCGTCATAGCTGCAATGGTGTCGCTGCGCACATGCCGCCACCCGGCTCAGACAGCGCAACAAGGCAATGGGCGTGACACACTGACTGTAGCCATTACTCACACCCCGTACAGCTATTTCGTCTACGGCGACACCATCGGCGGCATGGACTATGACATGATACGCCGCATGGCTTCCGACCTCGGGCTGACCGTGAAGTTCGTCCCCGTGATAAATCTCGCCACATCGCTCGCGGCACTCGACAGCCGCAGGTGCGACATCGTCGCCGCACTGCCCCCCTCGCCCGAGTTGCGCGGCAAATACCTCTTCTCGCAAGGGATATACACCGACTGCCCAGTCCTCATACAACGCCGCAGAGCCGACGGCAAGCCGACAGCGGCCTCGCCGCTCGACCTCGCCGGCGACACCGTCCATGTGGAACGTTTCTCCCCTGCCGAAACCCGCATGCGCAACGTGGCGGACGAGACCGGCGCGGAGATAGCCGTCGCAACACACGATGACATGAACGACGAGGCTCTGTTTGCCCAGATGCTGAACGGCAAAATCCGTTACGCCGTCATCGGCGGAAGCATCGCCGCCAAGCTGCTGAAGGGACATCCCGAACTGACCGCCGACACACAGATTGCCTTTCCGCAACCATACTCGTGGCTATTCAGACAGTCAGACACGCAGCTGCACGAGCGCATCGAGAAGTGGCTCGGCGAGTTCCTCGACAGCGATGAATACCGCGCAATGGCAGAAAAATACGGTGCAACACCCGTCCAAAGGCAATAAATTATGCCTCTGCGGTGTTTCTCCTTTGAACAATCAAAACTAAACAAACAGATAAAAACACACGACATGAAAACGAGCATCTACTCATTCATCGCGTTGCTGCTCATGGCAGTAACTTTCACTTCATGCAACGATGACGACCCTCAGGCATCAAAGCCGACTCTCGTGACAACCTTGCAGCTGAAGTTCAGCCAGGATCTCCTCGATGTCTGTGACATCTACGTAACAGGCATGAAAGGCCTTGACGGAAACATCACAATAAACAGAGAGAAAATCACTGCGACCGAGTGGGGCAAACAAGACGGCACATTCCTGTTCCCATGCTCAACCGAATGGAGACTGGAAGTTGAACCGAAAAAGAATGTGACCTACACCAAGGAGAAATACGACCTCGAGTTCAGCTGGGCATACAATGCATACGGAGTATTGGAATCAGAAGGCTACAAAACATACAACGTGCTGACACGCAGTGACATGCTCAACTCCAACGGAATTTCGGCTACAAATATGCCGACATCTATCACCCTATATGCCAACGCTATCAGCCAGTCATGGAGCTACAAGTTCGCCCTCAACGCCGAGAACAAGATTGTCGGCACTGACATGAACGCCACACCCGCCGAGTAACACCAGCACACCGCATACACAGCAAGAGAGGCCGCCCACCGCAGCCTCTCTTTTGTTTGCTTATTGTGCTGAAAATAAATTTGTTGAACTGCCGCAATTAGAACAATTACCATATTTGGCGAGATTTCATTACCTCATTTGGCCGATTTTTGTTCCCCAATTTGGCCAGATTTCATTACCTCATTTGGCATTGTCAAACCCATTCAGAGCAGGAACTCGGCATGCAGAGTGACCAGTCGCCCTCGTGCCAATGGAGTATAAAAAATATATCCATGCGGGCTTCGGACGCTTTTTGTGCCAAAAATGGCGAAAAACGCGATTGATGAAGCACCCGCCGCTTGCGTGTATGGGATTTTGGGGTTATATTTGCAATCACATATATACATGTCACACCGGGCTGCGTGTCCGGCGTTTTTCAGGATAAGAATTCTAAGGGAATGAAGAAGAAACTGTTCATTGCCGCAGCCTTCGCCCTCTCGGCGGCGGCACTGCCGGCGCAGCGCGTGCAGCGCGACATCAAGGTGTGGGATTTCTCACGCGACAGCGTGGAGTGGCAGCAAGTCACAATACCGCATGACTGGGCCATTTACGGGCCGTTTGACCGCAACCAGGACCTGCAGAAAGTCGCCGTGGAGCAAAACGGCGAGACCGAGGAGACGTGGAAGACCGGCCGAACCGGAGGGCTACCATACGTGGGCAAAGGGTATTACAAGACCACTTTTGACGTGGCACAGACCGACGGCCGCTCGCTGTCGCTCGTGTTTGACGGCGCAATGAGCCACGCCCATGTATACGTCAACGGCGTGCCGGTGGCTTACTGGCCATACGGCTACAATTCATTCCACTGCAACATAGACAACGCAGTGCGCCCCGGGACAAACACCCTAACAGTGAGCCTCGAGAACCTGCCCGAATCCTCGCGCTGGTATCCTGGCGCGGGGCTGTACCGCAACGTCCACCTCATAGAGACTGGCCGTGTGCATATACCCGTATGGGGTACTCGCGTGACCACGCCACACATAGACGGCGAATATGCAGCCGTCCGCCTCGAAACGACTGTCGAGGGACTCGCCAAGCGCGAGGAGGTGACGCTTCACACTGTCATAACCGCCCCTGACGGCACAGTTGCCGCCGACCGCAGCGACACGTTCTGGCACTACCCCGGCGTGCCGTTAACGCAAAACCTGCGCGTGGCGACGCCGCAATTGTGGGACACGGAAACGCCCAACCTGTACACGGCACGCACTGAGGTGCTGCGCGACGGCGAGGTGGCAGACACATACACCACGCGCTTCGGCATACGGAGCATTGAGGTGCGCCCAGGCGACGGCTTCTACCTCAACGGCAAGAAAACAAAATTCAGGGGCGTGTGCAACCACCACGACCTCGGCCCGCTCGGTGCAGCGGTTAACCGCTCGGCGTTACGCCACCAGCTGGAGATGCTCCGCGACATGGGTGTCAACGCCATACGCACGTCGCACAACATGCCCGCGCCAGAACTCGTGGAACTGTGTGACGAGATGGGATTCATGATGATGGTAGAGCCGTTTGACGACTGGGGCTTCCGTCCGAAATGCCGCAACGGCTACGGCTCGATATTCACCGAATGGGCGCAGCGCGACATGGAGAACATGGTGCGCCACTACCGCAACAACCCCTCGGTGGTGATGTGGTCGATAGGCAACGAGGTTCCCAGCCAGTGGGGCGAGGACGGTATCGCCGAGCTGAATTTCCTTCAGGACATCGTGCACCGCGAAGACCCGACACGCCCGGTAACATGCGGCATGGACCAGTTTGACGCTGTCATCAGCAACGGCTTCGCGGCTGCACTCGACGTAGCGGGGTTCAACTACAAGACCAACAGGTATGACGAGGCTTTGCCCCTTCTGCCGCAGGACATCATACTCGGCACAGAGACAGCCTCGACCGTTTCCTCGCGCGGCGTATACAAATTCCCCGTCACCAAGGGCGCGGACATGAAATACCCCGACCACCAGAGCAGCAGCTACGACGTTGAGTACTGCCCATGGTCAAACATTCCCGACGACGACTTCGTGCGTGACGATGATATGGACAACTGCATGGGACAGTTCGTCTGGACCGGCTTCGACTACCTCGGCGAGCCAAGCCCCTACGATACCGACGCATGGCCGAGCCACAGCAGCATGTTCGGCATCATCGACCTCGCCTCCATCCCCAAAGACCGCTACTACCTGTACCGCTCCAAGTGGAACACACGCGAGCATACCCTCCACATACTGCCGCACTGGAACTGGCAGGGACGTGAGGGTCAGGTCACGCCTGTATTCGTATATACCGACTCGCCTCGTGCGGAACTGTTCATCAACGGCAAGAGCCAGGGCATACGCGAGAAGAACGACAGCACGCACATGAACCGATACCGCCTTATGTGGATGAATACCGTATATGAGCCAGGCGAACTGCGCGTAGTGGCATACGACGCTGACGGCAACGTCACCGGCGGGTCCACGGTGCGTACAGCCGGTCGCCCAGACCACCTCGTGCTGACACCCTCGCGCCGCGAGCTGACAGCCGATGGCGAAGACCTGGTCTACATAACCGTGCAGGTGGCTGACCGCGACGGCAACATAGTTCCCGACGATACACGACGTGTCAACTTCTCGACAAAGGGAGCGGGCAAGTTCCGCGCAACTGCCAACGGCGACCCGACATCGCTCGACCTCTTCCACATACCCGAAATGCCGCTGTTCAGCGGCGCGGCGACTGTGATAGTCCAAGCCGGAAACACCCCGGGCAGCGTCACACTCACCGCCCGCGCCAAAGGTGTGAAGAACGCGTCAATTACCATTCCGGTGAAACAAACAACCCAACAATAAGTCCCTCAAAAACAAGATGCAATATGGAAATGCAAGAACGTATAGAACAAGTATTTGACCAGCGTTTCGGCGGCAAAGGCACGCTCTACGCCTCCGCAGGACGCATAAACCTCATAGGCGAACACACCGACTACAACGGCGGCTTCGTATTCCCAGGCGCAATTGATAAGGTGATAATGGCAGACATCCGACCCAACAGCCTTGACAAAGTGCGCGTTTTCTCCATTGACATCAACGAGTATGTCGAGTTCGGCACTCGTGAGGAAGATGCCCCCTCGCAGGGGTGGGCCCGCTACATATTCGGCGTATGCCGCGAGATACAGAAGCGCGGCGGCAAAGTCGAATGTTTTGACGCGGTGTTTGCCGGCAACATCCCTCTCGGCGCAGGACTCAGCTCGTCTGCAGCCCTCGAATCTTGCTTCGCATTCGCGCTAAACGACATGTACAACGGCAACGCCATCGACAAGTTTGAGCTGGCACGCATAGGACAGTCTACAGAACACAACTACTGCGGCGTGAACTGCGGCATAATGGACCAGTTCGCCTCCGTATTCGGCAAGAAGGGCAACCTGATGCGCCTCGACTGCCGCTCTATGGAATATGAATATTTCCCCTTCAACCCGCAGGGCTACAAGCTCGTGCTGCTCGATTCCGCTGTCAAACACGAACTGAAGGATTCACCCTACAACCGCCGCCGCGAATCGTGCGAGCGCGTGGCGCATGAACTCGGCGTGACGACACTGCGCGATGCCGACATGGCCATGCTCGACGCAGTCAAGAGCCGCATCACCGCCGAGGACTATTTCCGCGCAAAATTCGTCATCGAGGAGAAGCAGCGCGTCCTCGACGTGTGCGACGCCCTCAACGCTGGCGACTACGAGACCGTGGGACGCAAGATGTATGAGACACACCGGGGACTGTCGCACGACTACGAGGTGAGCTGCGAGGAACTCGACTTCCTCAACGACATAGCCCGCGAGAATGGCGTGACCGGCTCGCGCATCATGGGAGGCGGCTTCGGCGGCTGCACCATCAACCTGGTGCGTGACGACATCCACGACCGCTTCATTGCCGATGCCGTCCGCCGCTTTGCCGACCGCTACGGACACGAGCCGAAAGTGTATGACGTGGTAATCTCCGACGGCGCACGCCGCATATCATAAACCGCACGCTGCCATGGAAATAACTAAACGCACCGCCCCCTCGCCGGCTGGTGAAATCACCATATTCACGCTCGTCAACGCCTCGGGGGCTTCAGTGGAACTGTCAACCCTCGGCGCGGGAATACTCGCCGTCAATGTGCCAGACAGCAATGGGCGGTCTGCCAATGTCGTACTGTCATACCGCGACCCGGCATCATACCTCGGCGACGGCCCATGCCTCGGCAAAGTCCCGGGACGCTACGCCAACCGCATCGCCAGGGGACACCTCGAGATAGACGGCAAGACCTACCAGCTCAACGTCAACAACGGCCCGAATGCCCTGCACGGCGGCCCGACAGGCTTCCAGAACCGCATCTGGAACGCCAGCGAAACGAAGGACGGCATCATATTCACATACCGCAGCGAGGACGGCGAGGAGAACTACCCCGGCACGCTCGATGCCACAGTCAGATACCGCTGGAGCGACGACAACACGCTGTCGCTCGAGTTCTCGGCAACTACTGATGCGCCGACTGTTGTCAACCTGACCAACCATACATATTGGAACCTCGACGGTGCAGACTCGGGCAGTGCTCTCGACCACACGCTCCTGATACGCGCCGACCGGTACATTCCCACTGACGACACGCTCATCCCGACAGGCGAGAAAGCGCACGTCAGCGGCACACCCATGGACTTCCGCACGTTCAAGCGCGTGGGCGAGGACATCGCAGCAGACTTCCCGGCATTGAAATACGGCAAGGGCTACGATGCAGGGTGGCTCGTCAACGGCTGGGAAGAAGGGAAGATGATTTCGGGAGCAGTGATACTGCGAGCCGCACGCTCCGGCCGGCGGCTCGTCATCGACTCCGACCAGCCCGATGCTCACGTCTACACAGGCAATTGGCTCGACGGCTCGCCAGAGAACCGCGAGGGACGGCCGTACCGCGACTACGAGGGGATAGCCATCGAAATGCAAGGAGTGCCTGACGCGCCAAACCAGCCCTGTTTCCCGACGCAGACACTACGGCCTGGCGAGACCTACCGCCGCACCATACGCTTCCACCTCCTCACCGACTGACATATACACACTACATAACCGAGGGTGCAGCTCATTTGAACTGCACCCTCATTCTCATTTATTGCTCTTATCAATTATCCTTTGCGGCTTACATCATCTTCTTTTCCACCTTCTTAGTCCCGTCCGGGAATGTGTAGACCACGATGTTCACGCTTCCGCGGAATGGTTCGGAAGATTTGCGTCCCATAGTGTCGAAGTATTCAGCAGCAGCAGGCTCGTCGCATGCAACTGCACTGATGCCGACTTCGGCAATTGACGCATTCTGGAATTTGCCCCAGTCTGCGTCTTCAGCGTATGCTGCTTTGGCAGCGTCGGAAACAACATAGAGCGCAGCATCCTGATAAACTGCATCAGCGAAGACACCCCCTGTTGGCGGCACAGGGTTGAGGCTGATGACATTGGTTATCGCAGCACAATTTTTGAATGCGCTGTTGATTTCAGCCACATTCTTGCCCAAAGAGACCGTTGTCAGGTCGTTGCAGCCGAGGAACGCCATGTTGCGGATTGCCGTGAGGTTGTCATTGTTCACAGCATTGAACTCTTTTATGTTGGATGCCCTGCAAGCCATATCCTCAACGGAAACGACTGAAGCGGGGAGCGTGAAGCTGGTTTCCGGGCGACCGCAGGGGTAAGCAAGCAGCTTGGTAACACCTTTGTCGTAAAGCACACCGTCAATCGCGGCAAAACACTCGTTGCCATCGGCAACTGCAATTGCGGGCAGTGCGGTTGCATTGGCTGCTATTCCGCGTCCGACAGTCGTCACGGAGGCCGGTATAACAAACTCTGTCAGCGACTTGCACCCCAACACAACGACCGCGCCTATTGATTTGAGAGCAGGTAACTGCGGGAATTTCTCGAGGGCTGTGCAGCCGAAGAACACCCCGTCAGCCAATGTCTCAACATTTGCCCCTGTCACTTCCTTGAGTGCGGTACAGCTGGAGAATGCGTTTTCGCCCACAGTCTTGGTGCCGCCAAGCGATACAGAAACAAGTGAACTGCACTCTGCGAAAGTGAACTCGCCGAGGGTCTGCATAGACGCTGGAAGCTGTACCGAAGTCAAATCAACGCACTGGCTCATGGATGTACGTCCGGTAGACACGAGCGTTGAGGGAAATGTTATCTCAGTAAACCCGCCCCAGCTTAGGGCTTCATCACCAATGGAAGTCACACCTTCGGGGATGACGAGTGTCTTAAGGCTCGACAAATCAAAGAAGCAGCGTTTCGGTATGCTTTTGAGGCCGACAGGCAGCTGCAATTCAGTGACACCCTCAAGGCCGAAGAATGCCGCTTCGCCAAGTTCAATGTCCGGATTTTGGATTATCACCGAACTGATTCCGGCAGAATCACGGAAAGCGTTGATGCCAATACTCTTCACGGTAGTCGGAAAAACTACTTTTTCGAGGTATACCTGACCTCCATAGAACGCGCCCTCGCCAATGTTCTCCACAAAAGAGGGAACGGTAAACTCCACGGTGGCGCTTGCGCTCGGGTACGCAATCAGCGTCTTTTTGTCGGCACTCAGAAGCAGTCCGTCCTGCGAGGCGTAGGCAGAACCTGTTCCTGTCACGAGGAATGCCTCGACTTCGGAATAATTGAACACGTTGTCGCCGAGTGTCGCCAATGTGCCGGGCAGTGTCAGGTTCTTCATCACCGACCACGCGAATGCACCGTCAGCTATCGAAGACAGCGGCGACGAGAATGTGAATGAAGCGCGAACCTTGTCCTCGTCCTCTACGTCGTCTTGTCCCGGCATTACACAGAACGCTTCCTCAAACGCACACTCGCCGATGCTTGCCAACGTGACGGGGAAAGTGATGTCGCCCTCGAAAACTGCCCCATAGAATGCCTCGTCGCCGATAGCGGTTATGGTGTAGGTCTTGCCGCCGTGGACAACAGTCGATGCAATGTCGGCTTGCGACAACGCAGCCGCGCTTTCTGCCACTTCGGCAATTTCCACCGTGAGGTTTTCGGCATCAGTCACGTTGTACACCAGCTTGCCCTCCGTGAACGATTCCGCCAGCGACGGCAGTGCCACGCATGAGCATAACGCCGCAATGAGTAATGTTCTCTTCATAGTTCTTTTTTGTTTGTGGGTTTTTGAATAGGGTTGGTACTCTCGTTGCGGACAAAGTTAGCCATATTTTCGGCTCACAGGAACAATATCACGCCTATACCGGTGTCAATGAATAAATTTCAACCAAAAGCACTTCTGAAGACAATAGCACCGCCTCTTCACAGCACAGACAACACTCTGATTGTAAACAGATTAGTTCTTTTGCGACATTTTCCTGAACTCCGACGGACTCATGCCTGTGGATTTCTTAAACAGGGCAGAGAAATTGCTACGTGATTTGATGCCCACCATCTCGGCGACAGCCTCAATGGTAAGGTTGTCAAAGCTGCGTGTCGACAAAATCCTGACAGCCTCGGCAATGCGGCGTTGACACAATACGGAATAGAAATTCTGGTTGAAACAGGCGTTCAACACATTTGAAACGTAAGTGGTGTTTGACCCTACGAGCCGGCTCAGCTCATCAAGTGAAAAGTCAGTGCTGCATATTACCGACGGAGTGGCAAATACCTGGGCTATTTTTTCTGCCAACTCGCGCGATGCTTCCTGTTGAGCAGCAGAGACAGAGTCTTCCACCAAATTGCAGGTACCCGGTTCAGAGTCGTCTTTTCTGCCTTGGAACAGCTCCATGTTCTTCTCATACAGTGACTGTATGGCTCTCCGTCTCTTCCTCTGCACAGAGGTATATGACACGAGGAAGACTATGGTTATCACAAAAATCACAGCAAGCCCCATAAGCGTCCACTGCATCTGCCGGCTGCGTTCCTTCTCTTCAGCCACCTCCTCCCTGACGTTGCGGAGCTTGCTCAAAAAGGAAATGCCGTCCACGCTGTATACAGAACTGTTGCGCATTATGTCCTCTTTCGCCTCGTAGTATGCCATTTTGTGCCTCATGGCTTCCTCTGCATTGCCATGCCTTTGGTGAAATTTGTACAGCACAGCGTTTATCCACATTCTCGACGATGGGGCATCCGCGCTGTCAACAGTTTGGCATAGACTCTCTAATGTTTGTTCGCTTTCCTTTGTTTTCCCAGCTTTCTCCAAGCACACCGCCTTGAAAAACAGGCTTGAATTGCGCAACTCCCTTCCCATAGGCTCATCTTTGGTCAACGCTTTTGAACCCAATCGGTCAAACTGTTGAGCCGCAGCTAAATAATCGCCGGCAAGAACCTTCTCAACTCCAGCCATAAGCTGTTTGGTGTATTCGCTCAGCGGATCTTGGCGGGGAATGTGAACTTTCCGATATGCATCATAGTATTTCCGCAGTCTGCGCGGGTCGTTCTCAATTGATGAATGGACCAAGTTATGGAAAATTGTTGACATGACGCGCCATTCGTTGGTCTCGACAGCTTTGGCAAGTGCCTTTTCCAGCAACCGCGTTGACAAGTGATTGTCTCCCTGCCAGTTGCCGCTTATTTCCCAGCAATGATCCGCCGACACCCACTCGTTAAGGTATATGTAAGGGAGGTAGCGGTCACAGCCGGCGGCGACAGCCTTTTCCTCGCTTAAGCGCAAATAATCGTATGCCCGGTGATAGTCATCCATATAAGTCATGAATATGTACCCGAGACAGATATTTGCATTGACGTTCCGGTCTATCCCCTCCGGTGTAGTGGCATCAGCCGTACGGTCAGCGAGTATCATGAAACAGATGGACGCGCTGTCTGCTGTAGCTGCCTCCTTGATATACCGGGCAGCCAACGAAGCAAGGGAATCCTCGGGCAGTTTGAGGAGCTGCTTGTCCACGACACGAGCCTCCTCGCCGGTGTATGCCGCATCATTGCAGCTGGGCAGCAAACATGCTGCTGCCAAACAGAAAATCAGCGACATGCAGAGTACGAGACGCTTTAGCATCGGGACAAGCCCGCCAAAAACCGCATTGATAATACGTGCATCCATTTGTCATTGCAAAGGTAGATATAAATCGCGAGATTTCCGCACCCGCGAGACAAAACACGAATGGCTTTCTCGCCTCAATATCGGGCAGGGCGTGCGTTTCTGTCGGATTTTCCGCCTGACAGCGCACAAGGTACGGCAAAAATCACTATCTTTGCAAATTACGACACTTCATACATTCCATTCCGCAATGGCAAACAACGACTCAATGGCATCCGCAGACACTGCGCTGGCTGGCGGAAATCCCCGCAAGAAGGGGTTCCTGTCGCTGCTGGTGCGCTACGGGCTGCCCCTCGCCCTCACGGTGCTGCTCGTGTGGTACATCTTCAAGAAAGTCGATTTCGGCGAGATGATGCACATCATCGACAGCGGCGTTGACTACGGGTGGATACTCGCAGCCATGGGCATCAGCGTGTTCTCGCACATCTTCCGCGCCGCACGCTGGCGGCTTCAGCTGCGCGGCATGGGCGTGACACCCCCTATGCACGCCCTGTGCGTGTCCATATTCGGCACATACGCCCTCAACCTGCTCTTCCCGCGTCTCGGCGAGGTGTGGCGTTGCACATACATTGCGCAGCGCGAGAAGACTCCGCTCACCGGCGTGCTCGGCTCTATGGTAGCAGACCGCCTCTCCGACACGGTGATGGTGCTGACGCTCACATTGCTTACATTCATCGTCGCAGCACCTGCTCTCAACGCCTTCCTGACCAAATACCCTGTCGGGCAGGACATTATCGACTTGGCCGGCAACGTGTGGTTCTGGACAGGACTGGCAGTAGCGGTTGCCGCAGTGTGGTGGCTCGCCGTCGCGCTGCGCGGCAACAAGTGGGTCATGCGCATCAAGAAAATATGCCGCGAGCTGTGGCAAGGCTTCGCTGTCGTGGGGCGCATGAAAGGGCGCGGGCAGTTTCTGCTGCTCACATTCGCCATCTGGGCATGCTATTTCCTGCAGCTGTATGTCGCCTTCTTCGCCTTCCCCTTCACACGCGAACTCTGCGGCGACGCAGCGCAAGGCTACGGGCTGACACCCTGCCTCGTGGCTTTCGTGCTCAGCTCCATAGGAATGGCTATCCCCTCCAACGGCGGCCTCGGGCCGTGGAACATCGCCGTGATGTTCGGTCTCGCGGTCTATGGCATAACCGACGCGCAGGGGGCTGCGTTCTCGATGCTCGTATGGTCGGCGCAGACCGTCATGCTCATCATTCTCGGCATCTACACGATGATATACATCGCCGGCGGCAAGAAAACAAACCGTTCCTCGCAAAGGGACACAAACGACTGACACCATGAAACTTGGCAGATTTGGAAAGTTTGGCATCAAGGACGACGAAGACAATACCCGCGACTACTACGACGGCACATACGAGGAGGAGCCGCCCAAGCCGCCGCGTCCCAAGCCCGATGAACCGGAGTATTACGAGCTGGAGGAATCGCGGTGGGAACACCTGCGCATCTCGCGCCGCAGCAAGGTGTGGCTGACAGCCGCCGGTACCGCTTTCGCCGTGCTGCTGATTTGGCTGCTGTGCGTAAACATGTTCGTGCCGCGCATACAGGATGCTACCATGTACGGATATGTCGAAACGATATACGAGCAGCGAGGCAAGGTGTTCAAGACCGGCGAGGGGGTAATCCTCCCCTACAAGAGCCTGATGGACACCACGCGCGTATACCGAGAGGACTTCGTGTTTTCGGCAAGAGACCCGAAGGTGGCAGCGACGTTGAAGAAATACGAGATTGCAGTACGCCCCGTACGTGTGCAATACAACGTCTACCGCTGGGCAATGCCCTGGAACGGCAACACAAAGGTCGTGATTACTTCTGTCGATTCTGTTGACCCGGCAAAAATACTGCCGCCTGAGTTCACCCCAGAATACTACCGCGAGCGAAAGGACACGACAGATACGGACGACAACCGCGTGCGGCAGGAACGCATTGAGAATATGTAACCCTCCGCAATAACCGGTTACATATTGCGTATCAGCTCCTTGAGCTGCGATGAGGAAATCCCCTCTGTGCGAGGCAGCGTCACGACCTTCTTGCCGTTTTCGAGGCAATAACGCTCTGCCGCCGCAAAACCCGCATGGTTCTGATCAGGACCCTTGACAAACACGTCGAAGTCCACCTCGTGAACTATGTCGGCGACATCTCGGTATACCGTCACTGCATCGACATAACGGAGAGACCGCACCATGTAGCACCGCTCCTCGGTCGAATAAACCAGCGATGCCCCGGGCTTGAACCGCGTCACCTCTGCGGAATCCTGCACTGCCACAGTCAGGTGAGTGCCCAGTGCGCGGGCCTTGCGAAACAGTTCTATATGACCGATGTGCAGCAGGTCGTAGACTCCCACTGTCAGCACCCGGACTTCTGCATTGTCAGATGATTTGTTCATGTGTCGGTAGTTGCGGAAGCGCAAACGCGCAAAGCACGCTTTTCGCCCCCGAGGTTTTGTAATTGCAAAGATAATAATTAAATTTGCACCATGCAAAAGATTATACTCGCGACTTTAGCGACCGCCATACTCACGGCGTGCGGAACTGCCGGCGGCAAGACTGCCGGCACACAGGCAGCTGAGGCTGCGGAGCTGCCGGCTGCGGTGTTCGACGCAGACTCCGCATACTCATACGTAGAGAGGCAGGTCATGTTCGGCCCGCGTGTCATCGGCTCGGAAGCGCACCGCAAAACTGCCGCATGGCTCGAGGCGGAGCTGCGCCGACACGGCGCGGAAGTGACGCTGCAACGCACACGCCTCAAAGGGTTTGACGGTGCAGACCTCGACATAACGAACATAATCGGGCAATACAACCCGCAAGCCACCGACCGTCTGCTGCTGCTCGCCCACTGGGACTGCCGCCCTTGGGCGGACGCTGACTCCGACGAGAGCAAGCACAACACTCCCGTTGACGGCGCAAACGACGGCGCAAGCGGCGTAGGCGTCCTCCTCGAGATAGCACGCCAAATCAATGCAGACAACCCTGGCACAGGCATCGACATACTGTTTGTGGATGCCGAAGACCGTGGCTCGCATGACTACGAAGACTCGTGGGCGCTCGGCGCACAGTATTTCGTCAGCCACCCGTTCCGCGAGGGGTATGCGCCAGCAAGAGCAATACTGCTCGACATGGTAGGCGGACGCGGCGCACGCTTCTACCTCGAGGGCTTTTCCATGCAGGGTGCACCCGACCTGCTGCAAACCCTTTGGGCGACGGCTGACGCTGCCGGCTACGGCGACCGCTTCCCCAGACAGCCGGGCGGCGCAGTCACCGACGACCATGTGCGGCTGCTGCAAGCCGGCGTGCCGGCGGTTGACATCATCGAGTTCGACCCCAATTCCGAAAACGGGTTCAACGCAACATGGCACACCTCTCGCGACAACATGGACAACATCGACCGCGAGACGCTGAAAGCCGTCGGGCAGACTGTGCTCAACTACATTTACGACAACAAGAAACAATAACCACCGGACTCAGTTTCGGACAAAAATACATACAACAATGGACTTTATCGAAGAACTGACCTGGCGCGGCATGATACACTCAATGATGCCAGGCACGGAGGACCAACTGAAAAAGGAAATGACAACCGCCTACCTGGGCATCGACCCCACCGCAGACAGTCTGCACATAGGACACCTCTGCGGAGTGATGATGCTGCGACACCTGCAACGCTGCGGACACAAGCCCATCGCGCTCATCGGCGGTGCGACCGGCATGATAGGCGACCCTTCGGGCAAGTCGGCTGAGCGCAACCTCCTCGACGAGAAGACGCTGCGGCACAACCAGGAGGCCATCAAACGCCAGCTCGCAAAATTCCTCGACTTCGACTCTGACGCGCCCAACCGCGCCATCCTCGTCAACAACTATGACTGGATGAAGGACTTCTCATTCCTCGACTTCGCCCGCGAAGTGGGCAAGCACATCACCGTCAACTACATGATGGCGAAAGACTCCGTCAAGAAACGCCTCAACGGCGAGGCTCGCGACGGACTGTCGTTCACCGAGTTCACATACCAGCTGCTGCAGGGATACGACTACCTGCACCTGTACCAGGAGAAGGGCTGCCGACTGCAGCTCGGAGGCTCCGACCAGTGGGGCAACATGACCACCGGAGCAGAGCTGATACGCCGCAAACTCGGCGCGGAGGCGGAGGCTTACGCCCTCACCTGCCCCCTCATCACCAAGGCTGACGGAGGCAAGTTCGGCAAGACAGAAAGCGGCAACGTATGGCTCGACCCGGCACGCACTTCCCCCTACAAGTTCTACCAGTTCTGGCTCAACGTTAGCGACGAGGACGCGGAAAAGTACCTCAAGATATTCACTTTCCTCACTCGCGGGGAAATCGAGGACCTCGCACGCCAGCACGCCCAAGACCCCGGAGCGCGCCCCATGCAGAAACGCCTCGCCAAGGAGCTGACCGAAATGGTGCACAGCCCAGAGGACTACGAGGCCGCTGTTCGCGCAAGCCAGATTCTGTTCTCAAACAAGGCTCACGACGAGCTGGTAGCAATCGACGAACAGACACTGCTCGACGTGTTCGAAGGTGTGCCGACATTTGAGGTGGCTAAAAGCGACATCGAGGCCGGCATACCCGTAATAGAGCTGCTCGCAGCCAAGACCGGAGTGTTCCCCAGCAAGGGCGAAGCCCGCAAGATGATACAAGGCGGCGGCGTAAGCGTCAACAAGGAGAAAGTCACCGACATCAACGCCACAATAGGCGCGGAAGCACTGCTCAACGGCAAGTACATCCTGGCGCAACGCGGCAAGAAGAACTACTACCTCCTCATCGCACGCTGACCCAGCAAACACGATAGTATAAAAGCGGCGGGCCATATAGGCCGCCGCTTTTTGCATGCTCACAGGTTGCGGATGCGCCAGGCTTGCGGATACAGGTTGTTAGCGCGATTGCCGATGTTCTTCATAAATCCGAGACGGCGGCCGCCATGGCTCACTGTAATGTAGCCGCGCGGCGTGTCTGGCGGCAACGGTATGTTTTCGCGGCGCAGGTAATACAACGCTTCGCCGTACTCAAGCGGCACGTCGGGGAATGCGTCTTGCCGCAAGTCTGTTGACATGGCAAGACCATGTCCCGGCACGAAGTCCCGCCCTTTCTGCGTGCCGAACTCCACACCGGCGGCAAGCAGCCGCACGCCGCTGTCGGCCAGCTGCGACACGATGCGCGTCGCCACCTTCGGCACAAGGCGGATGCCCTCTCCTGACGGCACAGCATCATACGCCGACTGGCCTGCGAGCCACTGCGGAAGCGTCGATGCAGACACCGCCGACTTGCCTCCCTTCCGTCCCGGCACTCGCTTGCCGCCTCGCGGCTGCGATGCCGCCGAAACAGCTTCAGGCAAACGCAGGGCGGAAACGAACAGTCCCTCGCCGCGCGTGACGTGCGGCATGAATCGGTATGTATGCGCACGGTCAGTCCACCCCGACGCAATACCGAACCGCTCCAGCCCGAGATCAATGCTCTCCATGCCGTAGGTGTCCATCAGGTAATGCACCATCTCCTCGTTTTCCTGCCGCGAAAATGTGCAGGTGCTGTATATCAGCGTCCCGCCGCTGCGCAATGCCGGCAACGCCGCGTCTGCTATCTGCCGCTGCAGCCGTGCGCACGACTCGACAAGCCCCGGCGACCACTGCGCGACAGCCTTGCTGTCCTTGCGCATCATGCCCTCCCCCGAACATGGGGCATCAAGGACCATGATGTCAAAAGTCGCTCCCAGTGCGCCAAACCGTTCCGCCTGTGCCGAGGTAACAACAGAGCCGGGGTTGCCCCATTTCGTGATGTTCTCGGCAAGCACGGCGGCTCGCGGCGGCATCACCTCGTTGGACACCAGCACAGACCACGCAGGCAACGCCGCAAGGACGGCTGTACTCTTGCCCCCGGGAGCGGCGCACAGGTCAAGAGCAGTGACAGGCCGGCGGTCAGAGGTACACTCCCCTACTATATGCCGCAGCACCATCGACGAGGGGTCCTGCACATACAGCCCGCCCTGGTGCAATGCCGGGGCAAGCGTGAACTCGGGGCGCGACGCGAGCCAAAAGCCGCCGTCGCACCACGGCACCGGCTCGGCTGCGCCCATCCATCCCGGCAGCTCACCGGGCTTGTCCGCGTTCAGGCGCACCCCCACTGCGGGCGTGCCGCCCAACGCAGCCAGCAACGCCCGGCCGTCAACGGCAGCCTCGCCGCAGACCCTCTCCACAAACGCCGGCGGCAACGCAACGCCGCAGCCCGACATATACATTTCACTGTCGCGTGTGTCCATTGGCATACATATTATTTTTGCGGTGCTAAGGTACGAATAATTTCATTCACGGCACTGCCTCACGCCGTGCAATTTCGCCGCCTTCACCATGCGGCATTTGCAAAACTCCTCGTAAATTCGTACATTTGCACCAAATTAAGGATTCAAGATGACAACAACGGCGGCTCTGTACCTCATTCCCGTAGGCATAAGCGACGCCCCGGCGGCTGACGTGATACCGCAGGGGACTCTAGACATAATGGGCGGCATCAGGCACTTCATCGTCGAGAACGTGCGCACGGCTCGCCGGTGGCTGCGACGCTGCATGCCACACTGCGACATCGACTCGATGACATTCCGCGAGCTGAACCGACACACCGACATCAGCGAAGTGGCGTCATGGCTCGACCCGCTGCGCCAGGGGATGCCAATGGGCGTGATGAGCGAAGCCGGATGCCCCGGCGTTGCCGACCCGGGCGCGTTGCCGGCAGCTATAGCCCAGCGCGAGGGGCTGCGCGTCATCCCGCTCACCGGTCCGTCAAGCATCTTGATGGGGCTTATGGCCTCTGGCTTCAACGGGCAGGGGTTCACATTCAACGGCTACCTCCCCATCGACGAAGGCGCACGCGCCGCCGCAATACGCCGCCTCGAAAAGACCGCACGCACCACCGGGGTGACACAAATATTCATCGAGACACCGTACCGCAACAATAAGATGCTGCAGACGCTCGCCTCTACGCTGCGTCCCGACACGCTGCTCACCGTGGCAGCCGCAGTCACCGACCCTCAACACGAATCGATACTCACACTCCCCGCCGCTAAATGGCGCACCCACAAGGGAATACCGCCCAAAACGCCGGCTGTGTTCATAATAGGCAACTGACACACCATGCACCCTGACACCGAAAACACAAACGCCTCCTCACACCAACTCACCATTGACTTCGGCGAGCGCGAAACCGCACAGCCCGCGCCGCAGCAAAAGCATGCGCACCCACGACAAGGCGACAGCGAGGCAAGCGACAACCGGATATACTACATATCATTCGGGTCAGGCTCAAGCGGCAACGCCTCATACATCGGCAACGCAAGCGGAGGCATAATCATCGACGCCGGAATACGTGCCGAGAAAATCGAAGAATGCCTGCGCAGCAACGGCATACCAATGTCCCACGTCAAAGGGCTGCTCCTCACCCACGACCACTCCGACCATGTGCGCTACGCATACACGCTGCTGCGCCAGAACCGCCACCTGCACCTCTTCTGTTCAAACCGCGTCCTCAACGGAGTGCTGCGCCGACACAGCATCTCAAAACGCATCAAGGAATACCACCGCCCGATATTCAAAGAGATACCATTCACCATCGCCAGCATGGAGGTGACAGCCTTCGACGTGCCGCACGACGGCACAGACAACATGGGATTCTCAATATCATACGGCGGGCGCAACTTTGTCATCGCCACAGACCTCGGCGAAGTCGCCGGACGCGCACTGCACTACATCAGCCAGTCAAACTACCTGGTAATCGAGTCAAACTATGACGCGAAAATGCTCCGTGACGGCCCATACCCCGAATACCTAAAGGCCCGCATCGCCACCGACCACGGACACATGGACAACGCAGACACAGCACGGCTGCTCACCAGCATCATCTCCCCCGCGCTGCGGTACATATTTCTCTGCCACCTCTCCGAAGACAACAACACGCCAGAACTCGCGCTGCATACCACGAAAGCCGCGCTCGAACAGACAGGCATAACCGTAGGCGACTGCTCAATGAGCCTCGCCGACCGCCAGGCAGACGTGAGCCTGATGCCGCTGCCTCGGTTTGACTCGACACGCCTATTCGTGTTCCATTCATAAACAGCTGACATGCCAGCAGTTGCGACAGAGTGCAAAAAATAACCGAATTTTTTCGCCAAAAAATTTTGCCATGTCGAAATAAGGCAGTAACTTTGCATCGCTTTACAAGGGTGTCCCCTCCGAAAGGAGCGTGTATTCCGCCTGAAAGTTCGCCGCAAGGCGACCACAGAGGCAAGCGAAAGATGTTTCGGCATCACCCCCCACGAATACCGGTTGACACTTGAGTAAGCCACCACGGGGTGTAGCTCAGTCCGGTTAGAGTGTGCGTCTGGGGGGCGTGAGGTCGCAAGTTCGAATCTTGTCACCCCGACCTGAAGAGGATGTTTCCACGCGGAAGCATCCTCTTCTGCTCTATATACCCCTACCCTGCCCCCTCCGAAAACTCCGAGTTCTCCGAGTACTCTGAGAACTCCCACACCCTCCGCGAACCGCAATAATCACATTCTTTCAAAATTCAATCCTATTTATTTTGCGTGATTTAACTTTTCGGGGGGGTAATTCCAAACTTGCATTATAACTTTGCAATCAATAAGCCACTACCGCCGAAACACAATTTGCGAGTTCACCGGCAGTAGAAACAAGACTTGACAACAGGCAGCCTTACAGCGCACGAGATTAACGTCAATCTCCTCTGCTCCCAAAGGCAGCTACCACAACATAATTACACAAATATGGCAAATACAAAGAAACAGGCAGTTTTCGGAGAATACTGCATCACGGTGGACGACACCAGCTCAATCAAAGTGTACAAGACGTACAGCAACACAAAGGGCGCACTGCGCGAAATCGCCGAGGAAGCCGGGTTCGCATACGACCCCGAATGGAACACCCGCCAGTTCGGCTCAAAGCTCATCGACCACCTCAACTCGTAAAAGCGAGCTGATGGCTCTCACAACCACGGCAGACTCTGAGGCACAAAGGATTAACGTCAATCCGCCACAAGTGACAGCGACTGCCCTAACAAAAACCAACCTCAAAAACTGATACTCATGGCTTATTCCAACGTAAAACGAACCGCCTCTGGCAAAATAGACAAACGCACAAAGGAGGGCAAGGAAATCGCAGCACGCATGGCAAAAGCTCGTGCTGCGAAAGGAAGTCTAAAGAACCGCCTGAAACGGCTGTTCAAATAAGCCAGAGACTATCCACGCAAACTGCGATTAAGCCAGCAGCGTCAACGTAGACACTGCACAAAAAGCGAACTACCAACAAATAACTACAGACATGACAACATTTTATTTGAAGCACACAAAAAGCGGCAAAGTGGACATGAGAACCAAGGCCGGCAAGGCATGGGCTGTCCTTAAGAAAAACGCCGTCAAGGTTTCAAGAGACGGCAACACCGTATGGTCCAACTACAAGCGCACCAAGAGCGGCAAAATAGACAAGCGTACCGCCGAGGGCAAGGCTCGCGCAATACTCATGAAATACGCCCGCAAGAAATACTGAAAGTGCGCGAATACTCAAAATCTCAACACAACTAAAGACAACGACAAATGAAGACAAGCATAAACACAATAGCATCTATGCTCGCCACAGCCATCTGGGCTGACGGCGTATGCGCCGAAGAGGAACTCATCGCAGCCAACGAAGTAGCTGACGCATTTGAACTTCCCGAAGAAGAATTCCAAACAGCTCTCGACGCGGCTCTCAAGGAAGTTGAGAGCATGGACGGGGAAAGCATCAATGCCTACCTGACAAAGAACGCCGCCGAAGTAGACATCGAGGAAATCGGCCAAGTATACGAGGCGGTAATGCAGATTCTGCTGAGCGACGGCGTTCTCACAAACGGCGAGGCAAACAACCTGCTCGCCACCGCAGAAGCACTCGGCATCGACATCCCGACTGCTGTACTGCTGCTCTGCGACATGGTGAAATCCGAACCTGAGCTTGAAATTTCATTCGAAGACAACATCGAAGACTGACAAGCCATGGTGAACAAGGTAAGAGTATACGGCAAGGCGCAGAACCGCACTGCATTGGGCATAGTTCACGCATACATGGTGATGAACCCGGGTGCCACATTGGCAGACCTGCGCAAAGCGTTTCCGAATGACTTGTGCCCCGACAGAGGCGTGTCCGAGAATTTCATGACAGTGCAAGAAGCTGCCACATACAACGAGCGCATGAGCCTCTACTTCGCCAAACCGGAGGAGACGCTCCGTACAGGCGACGGACAAGAAATAGCTTTGAGCCAAATATGGTCAAAGACAAGTTTCGACCGCATTGTCGCCCACGCGGCAATGTATGGCATCGAAATCGCCAAGTTTGACAAAACGAAAATCGGCGAAAAAGGCGGATTCCGCCTTGAGTACCTGAACGGCTACATTCCGCCGGCCACCAAAAAGAAAGGCATCGCATGGTGGATATGGCTGTTGGCTGTAATAGTCCTCGCCGGCATTGCAGCAGCCGTATATTACGCCACCAAATAACAAAACACCGCAAATCCAATCATTTACAACAATGGCAGAACTGAAGATTGATGGCCGCATGAAAGTGAAGACTCTAAAGGCCAATTTCAAGAAAGAGTTTGGGGCTACGCTGCGTGTCTACACCACCGGCAACTGCAAATCCCCGGCTGACGACGATGCCACCCTGGCCTCCCTTATGAAAGGAGCAAAAGGGGGCGAGTGCAAGTTTGGCGCAAACCTGCGCGTCGGCAATTTCGAGAAGAAGGTAAGCGAACTGTACGGCATCGGCATACAGGTAGCAAACCCTTCAAACACTCGCCTTTGCAAAGACGACATCACCCTCGCTGCGGCCGGCAAGGAAGACTGACTCCCGAGAATCACAATGAAAGTGACAATGTATATGGGTGCTTAACTGCACCCATATACAAGGTTGTCATCTCCTCGCCCTGCCATTACAAAATCAAAACACCCATGAGCAAAGAATCACTCAAACGACAGATAATATACCTGCGGGCTCAAATCGAGAAGGAAAGAGAATCCGCCAAGCGAGACAATGCGCACTATGCTTCAGCAATCAAGTCAACATCGTCTCCCGCAATTAAAGCGCAACACCGCCAGTCCAAAGTCAGCGCGTCAGAGCGACACAAACGGAACATCGAGGGCTACAAACGCCAAATCGAGAACTACAAAGACCAGCTCAAACGACTGAAATGACATCAACGGCATGCCAGATGAACCACACGAAGGCGCATCTGGCATGCCCCCCTCAATATTATTGCTGTACGCTATATGGCGAAAGGAGAACGTGAGCCTCTCAAGGTAAAACTGGCGCGTACGCTGGACGACAACCTGCATACGCAGCAGTGGCACAACATCATCGACTATGTGATAGTGTCGATGATACTCCTCAGCACGCTCGAGATATTCCTCTCGACATTCACGCTCGGCGAGCCGTTGCAAACCGTACTGCGTTGGATAGACTATGTCACGCTCATATTCTTCACTGTCGAGGTCAGCCTGCGCATTTGGGTAGCACCTGTAATCAACCCGAAATTCGCTGGATTCATGGGGCGGATACGTTACTGTTTCACCTTTTACGGGTTCATTGACTGGATCTCGACATATCCGTTCTTCCTGCAATGGTTCGTGCCGTTGCCGTACTATGCGCTGAAGGCATTGCGCACGGCGCGTGTCATACGCCTGTTCCGCATATCGCGCTACATGAAGTCGTTCCGTCTGCTTACTGGCGCAATCGGTGAGAAAAGGCACGAGCTGATTATCTCGATGCAGTTCCTGCTGATAATCACGCTCATACTCTCGCTGATGCTCTTTTTCTTCGAACATGAGGCGCAGCCTGAAGTCTATGACAACGGCTTTGTGTCGGTGCTGTGGGCGTTTGCACAGTACATAGGAGACCCGGGAGAATTTGCAGACACCCCACCGGTCACGTTTTGGGGGCGAGCAATCGCCTGTGTGGTCGGACTGCTCGGCATCGCCATTGTGGCAGTGCCGGCCGGTATCATCGGTGCTGGATTTACCGAGGCTCTCGAAAACGACAAGCATGACGAGACTGTAGCTGCCGACGCACGCAAGCTGCGCAACTCCTTTGAGCGCAAACTCGACCGCCCGACAGGCTATCAGGTCATACGCCCATTCCGCACTGTCGCCGACCTTATGGCGAGACACGGCATAAGCGAGGCCAACCTGACAGAAGCTGTCAACCATGGGCCGGGCTTCCGGCTTATAAACCTGGCATCGACCATTCCCGCAGAACAGCACACCCCCGACATCATCGCCGTTGAGCATTTTCCGCAAAACCGACCTTACGGCTGCATGATAGACCGCGGCTCTAACGTGACAGTCATTTCGCCGTCAAGCCTGATTGACGCAGGCACAGGCAATTTCACTTTTTTCCTCGCGCTGATAGGGGGCTTCAACTACATTAGCCGCGAAATCGGTGAGCGTGAGCCGTACCGGTCCTTCTATCAGTACAACAGCGAGGAGGATGTGGAACACCTGAAGGAGTACAACGACGACCTGCGCCGACTGATGGACCGCGACCGCGCATGGGGTGTGACTGTCCTCGTCTCAAGCGGCGCACTCGAACCGGTATACGACACACAGATACACGTCAACATCGGCGGCAAGAAAGGTGAGACACGAATGGCGGGCGAAGACCTGTTCGTCAAGGACGAGCAGACATACACGCAGTTCTTCAATGAGCTGAGCGAGGCCATGTCAGAAAAATTCGGCATCCTCACTGACCACCAAAAGTGCTACGCGATGACCTCGCCCAAGCACTTTGTCCGCAAAATCGGGTTCAGACCCGATGCCAACAACGTCGTCATCCGCATCGAGTGGGAAAAGCTGCTGTGGAACGGGCAGCGGATGAAGATAGCACAGACACTGGCAGACACCATGTCTCGCATATTCGCCGGCAGGCAGCTGCCGGATGTTCCGGCTCTTAAAGAGAAACGCATCAGCTATGACGGATATGACTTATAATAAACAACAACCCTAAGAAACACAAAATCATGAAAATACCAGGACTCTCATTCTCGTGGAAACGAGCTTTGGGCATCACCGCCGCCAAGCAACGGTTTGCACGCAAGACCGGCATTCCGACAACACGCCAAGGACTCGAAAGGAAAATCGGCGGCATGGTACTTGGCGCACTGCTGGGCAAGCCTAAACGCAAACGCCGCAGATAAGTCAACAAGTCCCAGCAAATGACCACATTCAAGATTGACACGACAACCACGGTTGCTGATTTGAAACGGCAGTTCCGCAATGCAACGGGAGGCACGCTCCGAGTATACAACGGCGGCAGCACAGCCCCTACCGATACGTTGTTGGCATCTCTGGGTGCAACTCCGGGGGAACTCGTGTGCCCAATGAGCCATACAGTCGGCGAGTTCGAAAAATCGATGCGCAAAGAGCGTAACCTGAAAGTCAAGGTCTTCACCGCAGACAACTGGGTCAAAGTACTTGACGACATCACTCTGGTAAAAGTGGCAAAGCTACCCAAACAGGCTACTCGTGAAAAGATGCAGCAGTATGTACCGAGCCAGAACGACCTCGACAAGGCAGACAATGTCACCGCGTACAGCCAGCCCAAGCCGGAACAGCCGTCCCTTGCCACGCAGCCGAGTTTGTTTGCGGCAATGGTGGAAGCGGACATACGGAAGTGGCTGGCATCTGCCCAGCTATTCTTCAACGAGCGGGATATGCAGGTAAATCTCGCGGTATGGCTCGCAGAGACTGCTCATTACAATGAAATCCGTACCGAATATTACATTCCGAACGAAGAGCTGAAACCCGGATATGTCTGGAACAGCGAAATGCGCATTGACATCGCACTGCGCAAGTTTGACGAATGGTTCATACTCGAACTGAAATACAAGACAGACGCAATCAGCAAAATAATCAGCCGCTTTGGCGAGACGCTCAATGGCAAACACCTGATAGTCAAACATCAGGGAGCGCAAAATCTGTCAATGTATGATTTTTGGAAGGACGTGCATCGCATTGAGATTGTCAAGCGGCGTTTCAACAGCGTCGTCGGAGGCATTGCCCTGTTCCTGACCAATGACAAATACTATCCGAAAGGACCTAAAGAGGGCGTGTCGTGCTCGAAATTCTCGATAGCAGAAGGGACACACGGCACTGACAAGTCTTGGCAAGGCACTTCAGATACCGATAACCCGAACTTCAAGATGCAACAGCCATACACACTGCATTGGGAGACTGCAAGCATCGGCGACTATGGCTTCCGCTATATATTGCTGCACGTCTGAAACATCATGGCTACACAAATAAAAGACAACATAATTATGGAAGATGAGAAAACCAAACAACCCGAATCAGGGAAACAAGATATAAACGCCAAGGTCGGGAAAGCAAAAGTATTCCTGAAGAAAGGCGCGACAACTGCTCACGGCGTGCTAAAGACCGCAAAATCTCTCGGTGTGCCGGTTCCAAAAGCCGCTATAAAGATAAGCGGCATGGTCGCAAACAAAGTGCGCGTATACAGCAGGACGCGAAACCATGCCGCGCTGGGCATCGTACACGCATACATGGCGATGAACCCAGATGCAACGCTTGAAGACCTACGCTGCGCGTTTCCGGACGACCTGTGTCACGACAGCGGCGTACTCGAATTGTTCATTACAGCGCGTCAAACCGCTTCATGCGACGCGAGCCAGTATTTCGCCAAGCCAGAGGAAATGCTAAGCACGGACGACGGACAGGCAGTTGCCATGTGCCAGACATGGTCGAAAACGAGTTTCGACCGCCTCGTGTCTGTTGCGGCAAACTACGGCATTGAAGTCGCGAAAATCGACGAGACACGAGCTGCTGGCGAGGTTGGCTTCAGCCTCAAATACCTAAACGGATACGTTCCGCCAGTTAAGCAGAAGAAAAAGCGCAGCAAATGGTGGATGTATCTTCTCGTCATCGCCTTGATTATTGCATTCATCGCTATTGTGTTCTGACACAGCAGCCTCTCACACAGCCTTGCGGCAGCATCTGCCAAATGATTGATTGTAAATATATTGTGTAATCCGTTTTGTCTGAACCATCAAAGCGGGTGCAAAATGCTGCCGCTGGGCTTTGAGCCCAACATCACCCACAGGATTCTCGCAAAGTGGGAGCAGGAG